>JBGTDF010000125.1:0-4562 GCA_041748455.1 Planktosalinus sp. | reverse complement strand
ACACATTTTGCAAACCACTTAAAAGAAAATTCGGCCACTGCCGAAGAAAGCCTTGAGCTGATCCAAAAAGTATTTCAATTAGACACTTATGCTACTTTCCCTATGAAAGTAATAAAAAATGAAAAAGAGGAGTCTGTAGTGTTGGAAGCAAAATGAAAAAAATCATCAGAATAGGCACCAGAGATAGTGAACTCGCTCTCTGGCAGGCTACAACCGTTCAGAAAGCCCTAGAATCTCAAGGGTATCTTACTGAATTAGTCCCGGTAAAATCAACCGGCGACCTCAACCTCGACCAGCCATTATATGAAATGGGTATCACCGGTATTTTTACCAAAACACTCGATATCGCAATGCTTAACGGACAAATTGATATTGCCGTGCATTCCATGAAAGATGTACCCACTTCTTTGCCAAAAGGAATGGTAGAGGCGGCTGTTTTAAAACGCGCCTCCCCAAAAGACATCTTACTACACAAAGGACTTGATTTCTTAAATGCCGAAGGCATCATTGCTTCAGGCAGCTTACGCAGAAAAGCACAATGGCTCAACAAATACCCGCAACATAAGGTTGTGGATTTGCGTGGCAACGTGAACACCAGACTGCAAAAACTTAAAGATAACAACTGGAACGGCACCATTTTTGCCGAAGCCGGTTTGGAGCGTATCCATCTAAAACCGGATGATTTTTTGCCTTTGGATTGGATGCTCCCCGCACCTGCACAAGGCGCTATGCTCGTAGTAGCAATGGAAACTGATACTTTTTCGCGTGAAGCTTTAGCTTCTTTAAATCATAAAAATACAGAAATTTGTGTGCATATCGAACGTGAATTTTTAAGAGTATTAGAAGGTGGATGTACGGCTCCAATTGGCGCTTTGGCGACTATAGAAGGGAATATCCTTAATTTTGAAGGAAATCTTTTAAGCCTTGACGGAAAGCGGAAGTTTTCAGTTCAAAAAACGATTGCCATGGAGAAAAGCAGAAGTCTTGGGCGAAAATGTGCAGAAGAACTTTTGAATGGTGGTGGAAGGGAATTGATGAAACACATAAAAAAAGAGTTGAACAAGTAAATGACAGAATCCCCGCGAAGGCGGGGATGTAGATATGCCAACAGTATTATCCACAAAAAAACTAACCGAAAGCCAGCGCATCCTTTTGTTGCAAGCTGGAATTGGTCTTGTGGAATATGACGCCATTGCTATTGAAACCTTGGATTTTCAAGTGGGAGAAAATATTGAAAACGCAATCATCACCAGTCAAAATACCGTCAAAGCAATTGCAAACAAAAATGTGCGGATTGAAAATTGTTTTTGTGTGGGTGAAAAGACAAAAAAACTGTTGGAAGTGAGTGGTTATCAAGTAAAAATTATGGCTGAATATGGTAAAGAGCTGGCAGAAATTATCATTGACCAATTTGCAGGCCAACAATTTACTTTTTTTTGCGGAAATTTGAGGCGTGAAGAACTTCCGGAAATGCTGAAAGAAAATAAAATACGTTTTACGGAAGTGGAGGTGTATAAAACTGTTTTAAAACCAAAAAAAATCGATCGCACCTTTGACGGAATTTTATTTTTTAGTCCCAGTGCAGTGGAAAGTTTTACTAAAGAAAATACATTAAAAAACACCAAAGCTTTTTGCATAGGAACAACCACCGGTGCGGAAGTGGAAAAATATACGGACAAAATAATCCTTGCAAACCATCCCACGATTGAGAATGTGATTGTGCAGGTGGTGAGATATTTGAAAAACTAATTAGTAGATGCGTAATATATTACGCATCCAACAAATAAAAAGATGAAAGAAAATTATTTAAAAAACGATTTATTTCTCCGTGCCCTTAAAGGGGAAACAGTAGACCGTCCGCCGGTATGGATGATGCGTCAGGCAGGGCGCTATTTGCCCGAGTTTCAGGAAATCAAAGCAAAATATGATTTCTTTACCCGTTGCCAAACCCCGGAACTAGCTTCCGAAATCACTGTGCAACCCATCCGAAGATATGGCATGGACGCGGCGATTTTATTCAGCGATATTCTGGTAATTCCGCAGGCGATGAATATTGAAGTGGAAATGAAACCCGGCATCGGGCCCTGGTTGCCAAAGCCCATTCGTTCGCAAAAAGATGTGGACAATGTGATTGTTCCCGATATTCAGGAAACGCTTGGCTATGTGATGGACGCCATTAAAATGACCAAAGAAAAACTTAACAATGAAATTCCTTTAATTGGTTTTGCAGGTTCGCCTTGGACTATTTTGTGTTACTGTGTGCAAGGGCAAGGCTCAAAAAACTTTGATATAGCCAAAGAGTTTTGCTTCACCCAGCCACTCGCAGCACACGCCTTGTTACAGAAAATAACAGATACCACCATCGCTTATCTGAAAGAAAAGGTAAAGGCCGGTGTAAATGCTGTTCAACTGTTTGACAGTTGGGGAGGAATGCTTTCCCCAACCGATTATCAGGAATTTTCCTGGCGATATATGCAACAAATAATCGATGCTTTAAAAGATGAAACCCCGGTGATTGCTTTTGGTAAAGGCTGTTGGTTTGCGCTGGATGTTATGGCAAGATCAGGAGCTTCAGCATTGGGAGTGGATTGGACCTGTTCGCCAAGAAATGCACGTTACTTAAGCGGAGGAAACATAACTTTACAAGGAAATTTTGACCCCACACGATTGTTTTCGCCACCGGCAGAAATCAAACGTATGGTTACCAAAATGATCAACGAATTTGGAAAAGATAAATACATAGTGAATTTAGGTCACGGTATTTTGCCCAATATTCCTTTGGAAAATGCCGGGGCGTTTATTGATGCAGTGAAAGAGTATAAAGGGTAAAATTTTAATATGGCTGTTTGGAACCGCATAAAAAGTTTAAACATCAAACAGTTGTTTTTACTAACAGGAACTTTTATCAAAAGGCCGAAGTATTTTTTTCCGACGCACAGGGCGACATTAAAAACAGTGCAGATTTGTGACAAATTATTTAAGAAAGCCCACCATAAAAACAACGTGACCAATGCCTGCCGGCATGCACTTTGGAATATTTTGATCGCAAAAAATGTTTATTCAAAAAATGATTCTGTTGAAGAGTCTGTAGAGTGGGCAAAAAAAATAACGGATTTACATGAAAAACTCGCGCCAAATGCAGAGTTGCAAAGGAAAATGGATTTGCATAATAATGAGGTAGGAAGATTTCTTTTTATAGAAAACAATTTGCATTCCAAAGAAAAGGAAATAATTGTTTCCCTTCTAAATCAAAAGATGCAAACTGCTGTGAAAGTGGGTTCTATTGAAGAAATAGAGAAAAATAAAAATGAATTTGTTTATATTGAGGATTGGGAAACTAAATAACGAGACCCCCGCCTTCGCGGGGGTATGGGAATGAAAAATAAATTTTACAACTATATCCAAAAATTACAAGACACCATTACTTCCAAACTTGAGGAAGTTGATGGAAAAGCCACGTTTCGGGAAGATCTTTGGGATCGAAAAGAAGGCGGCGGCGGAAGAACACGCGTGATTGAAAACGGAAAAGTTTTTGAAAAAGGCGGCGTGAATATTTCTGCCGTACACGGGGAATTACCTTCAGCGATGCAAGCCTATTTTAATGTGAAGGACTGTGATTTTTTTGCCTGCGGATTGAGTCTTGTTTTACATCCCAAAAACCCGATGGTTCCTACAGTACATGCTAACTGGCGTTATTTTGAAATGTATGATAAGCAGGGAAACATCATTGACAATTGGTTTGGAGGCGGGCAGGATTTAACGCCTTATTATCTGTTTGTAGAAGACACAAAACATTTCCACACTATTTGCAAGAAAGCATGTGACAAGCATAATCCAGAATTTTATTTGGAATACAAAAAGAAATGTGATGCTTATTTTTACAACACTCATCGGGAAGAAGGGCGAGGCATTGGCGGTTTATTTTTTGATTATTGCAAAGCCACAGATACCTTCTCCATGGAAGAATGGTTTGCTTTTTTATCTGAAGTAGGCAACAGCTTTCTGGATGCGTATGTCCCCATTGTAGAAAAAAGAAAAAACCTGCCTTACACTGATGAACAAAGGGACTGGCAGGAAATAAGACGCGGTAGATATGTGGAATTCAATCTGGTGCACGACAAGGGAACACTTTTCGGGTTAAAAACCAACGGCCGCATTGAAAGCATTCTAATGAGTTTGCCTCCAACCGTGCAATGGAAATATGACCATCATCCCGAACCGGGAAGCGAAGAAGCTAAATTAATCGACGTATTAAAAAACCCTAAGGATTGGGCATAAAGCCCCCCAACCCCCAAAGAGGGAGCTTAAATAGAACATTAAAAATAAAAAGTGAAGATTTAAAAAAGTGTTAGTTTTTCATAATGTATTAAATTTCACGATGAAACCTGAAACAAGAAACCTGAAACAAGAAACACATGTTCCCACTAAGAAGAAACCGAAGATTACGCGCTAACGAAAGCATCAGAAGTCTCGTGCGTGAAACCATTATATCTCCAAATGATTTTCTTGTACCGCTTTTTGTGGTGGAAGGAAAAGGGGTAAAAGACGAAATCGCCTCCATG
>JBGTDF010000124.1:0-5207 GCA_041748455.1 Planktosalinus sp. | reverse complement strand
GTCAAACTTGCTCCATCATTACCTACAATTACTGCAGCAAGATGGGGTACTTTTTCACCTCTGGATTTCATCCCGGCTACTTCTGCAGCAATTTCATTTTTAATATCGTTTGAAACTTTCTTTCCGTCCAGTATGGTCATTGGTAGTTACGTATTGGTTTTTTTAAAAGAAGCTATTCTTATTGTTTATCGCATTTTACCCATCATTTGCATCATTTTTTTTCCGCCGCCACCTTGCATCATCTTCATCATTTTACTCATCTGGTGAAATTGCTTGAGAAGTTGGTTTACCTGTTGTACTGAAGTGCCACTACCCTTCCCTATTCTTTTCTTTCGGTTTGCGTTAATGATTGCCGGCTGGCTTCTTTCTTCTGGGGTCATTGAATGAATAATAGCTTCAATATGTTTAAAGGAATCGTCATCAATATCAACATCCTTTAATGCTTTTCCTGCACCGGGGATCATTCCGACAAGGTCTTTCATATTACCCATTTTCTTAACTTGCTGAATCTGGGTTAAAAAGTCATCAAAACCAAATTGATTCTTGGCAATTTTCTTTTGTAGCTTTCTGGCTTCTTCCTCATCAAATTGCTCTTGGGCACGCTCCACAAGCGAGACCACATCCCCCATCCCTAAAATACGATCTGCCATACGAGAAGGATAGAAGACATCAATTGCTTCCATTTTCTCCCCGGTACCAATAAATTTAATGGGTTTATTTACTACACTTTTTATGGAAATTGCGGCTCCACCACGTGTATCCCCATCCAGTTTGGTAAGAATTACACCATCAAAGTTTAATTTATCATTAAAAGCTTTTGCCGTATTTACTGCATCCTGACCGGTCATTGCATCCACAACAAACAAGGTTTCCTGCGGTTGTATGGCTTTGTGAATGTTTGCAATTTCGGTCATCATTGCTTCATCAACAGCAAGACGTCCTGCAGTATCTATAATTACAACATTATACCCGTTTTGTTTTGCGTGGGCAATAGCATTTTGTGCTATTTGCACCGGGTTTGTATTTCCCTCTTCACTATATACCTCAACGCCTATTTGTCCTCCCACTACATGCAATTGGTTAATTGCCGCAGGACGGTAAATATCACAGGCTACCAATAATGGTTTTTTTGTTTTTTTGGTCTTCAGGTAATTTGCCAGTTTTCCGGAAAAAGTGGTTTTACCACTACCCTGAAGACCGGACATTAAAATAACACTTGGATTTCCGCTCAAGTTGATTCCTTCAGCATCCCCTCCCATTAATTGAGTAAGCTCGTCTTTTACGAGTTTTACCATCAATTGTCCCGGCTGTAAAGTAGTCAGTACATTTTGCCCAAGTGCTTTTTCTTTTACCGTATTAGTAAATTCTTTAGCAATTTTAAAATTCACATCGGCATCCAGTAAAGCACGCCTTACTTCCTTTAAAGTTTCTGCAACGTTTACTTCTGTAATGCTTCCGTGTCCTTTAAGGATATGTAATGCTTTATCTAACTTTTCGCTTAAATTATCAAACATAGGTACTTCTTAATTTTTTGAGAGTTGCAAAGATAAGGATATGTTAGTGAGTTACAAAGAGTGTAATTGGGAATAATTATAAGAATAAAAAAAGGCTACCCATTTCTGAGCAGCCTGATCAACTAACTAAAATAAACTAAAATATTAAAGTTCAGGTAGTATAACTTTATCTATTGCGTGAACAACACCATTTGCAGCTTGTACATTTACAACGATTATATTACTAACCCTGCCATTTGCATCTGTTATGGTGGCATTACCTGCATCTATGTTTACGACCCCTCCAAGAGTTGTCACAGGTCCTGTAACCAGGTCTTCTGCTCTTACATTAGCTTCTGCGATAACGTGCATATTTAAGGTAGCAGTTAGTGTAGGTCCGGGTATATCGCCCAGACTCCCTAAACCAAGTTCCACTAAAAGATCAGAAAATGCTGCGTTAGTAGGTGCAAATACTGTAAATGGTGCAGGGCTGGTTCCAACTGCTGTGGTAAGCGTTCCCACATAATCCGGTTGGTCCGGTCTTGTTAAGGCAGCCACCAGGCTACTAAATGTAGGGTCTGCTACCGCAAAAGTCACTACAGTTGGTAAATCAATTACAGCATCTACAATATGTACAACACCATTTGCAGCAAGTATATCTGCTGTGGCTACAGAAGAAACACCGTTTAGGGTAACACCGCTATCTGTATTAATATAAAGACTAAGATTGTCTTCTGTATTATTGAATGTAGCAAGAGTTGTAGTATAACTTGTGGTCAAATCTGTTGAAAGAGCAATACCTGTTAGTGCGTGGTTTAATATCACTTGTGTCAATGCACTTACCGGAATATCGTTTAGGGATGCACCGTCCAGAAATGTTTCAAATGCAGCATTTGTAGGTGCAAACACAGTAAACTCAGCATTACGATCGTTCAAAACAGCAGCCAAACCTGTGATTTGCAGTGCTTCTGCAAGAAGTGACAAATCTGGGGTCATCATTGCCAGACCAGTTATTGTGGGATCTACAATATCAATAGCTTCCTGCGGAAGCAATACTTTATCTATAGCATGTACAACCCCATTGTTAGTTTGCACATTTGTAACTATAATATTAGAAGGTGTTCCTGTAGCGTCTATTATTTTTGCACCACCGGTTAAATCAAATGTTATGGATTCTCCCTGAAAAGTGGTAGCAGTTTGACCATTGGTCAAATCTTCTGCACGCACATTAGCTCCGGCTATGACGTGATAATTCAAAACAATTTGCAATAAATCCTGAGGAATATCATTTAAAGAACTCAGACCCAATACTGCGAGTAAAGAAGAAAATGCACTATTGGTTGGTGCAAAAACTGTAAATGGGGAAGCTGCATTTCCGGAAAGTAACTCAACATAGTTTATATTTGAATCACTTGCTGCGATCAAAGCATCCACAAGGATGGAAAACTCAGGATTTGCGAATGCCTGAGTGGTAACATTAGGAATACCTATTACAGCATTTACAGCGTGTATCACACCATTATCAGCTAAAATATCTGCTTGTGTTACTGTTGATGTTCCATTTACTACTACCCCTGAAGAGGTATTTATAAATAAGCTTAAATTTTCAGGAGCACTATCCCCAACAGATAAAGAGGTAATGTAGCCCGTACTAAAATCACTCGAAGTATTTACTCCGATTACCACATGATTTAATAAAATTTTTGTGAGCACATCAACCGGAACATCACTTAAATTTGCAAAACCGTTATCACTTAAGAAAGTGCTAAACGCTGCATTATTCGGTGCAAATACGGTGTATTCTGTCTCACCGTCTAATGTGGCTGTTAATCCTGCTGCCTCAAGTGCAGCGGCCAGGGAAGAATAATCTTCATTGGATGCAACAAAATCTGCGATTGTTGTACCGTCATCAGGTAATGGCCCTCCCCCATCGTCATCTTTTGAGCACGATGTAAATGCAAGCATTAATAAAGCGATTAATGTAATTTTTACTAGATTTTTCATAATTTTTCTTTTTGTAGTTAGTAATTACAATTAGGACAACTACACAAAAAAAATTACTACCAAAAAAATAGTGTTTAATAAAAGTTTAACAATTTTGTTTAATGATTAAACAGTTTTGGAAGAGAATTTTAGTCACAGACAAGTGACGCATTTACAAAGTGATTGGAAAGAAATTGGTTTTTATGCACGGTATAATGATCACTGTCAAATAATATGATATCTAAAGGATAGCTTATCATATATATATCATCTTCTTTAAGATTTGCCAGAAATTGAAATGCTTCTTTTTTGGAATTCATATTTACCATATCAAAATTTCGGCTTACAATATTGTATTTAGCAAAGGAAAAAGGATAAACAAATTCGGCACAGTCTATATGAAAATTATACAATTCCCCATTTTGGCAGGATGTATAAACTAAATTAAACTGAGTTTCATTTTGTAAAACTTTTGTGTCATAGTCAGCAAATGCAATGTTTACAGGGAAAAGTATTTCAATTTCATCATTATCCTGTATTAGATTGACATCCTCTATTGTTGATATGGTGGTTAATTCTCCATTGATAAGAAGATTATATGGGAAAATTAAGCTGAAACAATCTGAGCCGTCAATGCGATCATCAAAAGAGGCATTATGAGAAGTTACTGAACTTATTAGTACAGAAAGTGCTGAATTTTTATGAAGGGCACTTTCTTCATTAGGGTCAATAATCTCAATTTCTTTTTCAAAGCAAGATGTAAAGGAAATTAAAAGAAAAAGGACTATAATTTTTTTAAATGTTTTCAACTTTTATTTTTTTAATATGTATATATAACAATTCAAAAGGGTATTTTCCTACCTTTAGTTGTTATATATCTATAAATTTACCAATAATACCTTTATGAAAAAAAGACTTTTTGAAAATATCTGTGAGGAGGCCGTTTTTTCCAAGCTATATGGAAAATTTTCAAAAGATCTGCATAATTTTATTTATTATAAATATGGTGAACATCTCAATCCAGAAGATAAGGTGCAGGAAGCATTTATCAAACTATGGGAAAACTGTGGAAAAATAGCACCAGACAAAGCAAAAAGTTTTCTTTTTTCTGTAGTAAATAACTTAACCTTAAATGCTATAAAACATGAAAAGGTAAAGCTTAAATATGCAGCAATTTCGCAACCTCATTTAACCAATGAAAATCCTGAATTTATTCTAGAAGAAGCACAATATCTTGAAAAATACCAACTGGCATTATCTAAATTAACCGAAGAAAAAAGAGTTGCCTTTCTATTAAATCGGGTAGAAGGAAAAAAACATCAGGAAATTGCAGAAATATTAAACATTTCAAGAAAGGCGGTAGAAAAAAGAATTTACAGTGCTCTGGAACAATTAAGAACAGATATTGAGGAACTTAAATAAAACTTTAGGTAGGAATTTTTAATACTAAGTTGTCTTATACTTGAACAAGTTATTATGAAAAAAGAAGAATTAGTTAAAAAGTGGTTAAACAGTGAGCTTAACCGTGAGGAGTTTGAGGCGTTTAAGCAATTAGACGCCTACAGTTCCTTTATGAAACTTTCCGAAAATGCAAAACATTTCAAAGCACCTGAGTTTGATACTGAAGCTTCTTATCAAGATTTAAAAACAAAATTACAACCTAAAAAATCCGGTTTCAGACCTGCTTTGCAGTATGCAATTCGCATAGCTGCAGTTTTTGTTATAGGTATC
>JBGTDF010000123.1:0-4190 GCA_041748455.1 Planktosalinus sp. | reverse complement strand
AGTGTAGCTTTTTTCACCTGTGGTTTTTCCCATATTATAAAAATGGCACACGGCAGCAGCGAGTCCGTCTGTGGAGTCGAGGTTTTTTGGGAGTTCTTTCAGTTCCAAAAGGCTTTGCAGCATTTTTGCGACCTGTTCTTTACTGGCGTTTCCGTTGCCGGTGATGGCCATTTTTATTTTTTTTGGGGAATATTCTGTGATGGGAATTTGCCTCGAAAGCCCTGCTGCCATTGCAACACCTTGCGCGCGGCCCAGCTTCAACATCGACTGCACATTTTTGCCGAAAAACGGGGCTTCAATGGCGATTTCATCCGGATGGTAGGTGTCAATGAGTTCGATGGTGCGTTCAAAAATGATTTTGAGCTTGACGTAGTGGTCGTCATATTTTTTGAGTTGGAGTTCGTTGAGCTGCATAAACTGCATCTTTTTTTGCACTATTTTTATAATGCCAAACCCCATAATGGTGGTTCCGGGATCGATGCCTAATATAATTTTTTCAGTGTTCAAGAAATATAGTACTTTGGTTACTGCTTATGGGTGCCTACAAATCTAAACAATATCTGTTTGTCCTGCTAAAAGTAATTGTGGTAATTGCGGCTTTGGGGTTTATTTATGTGCGATTGCATGACCAGGGAGTTTTTGACCGTGCAGGTTTTGGGCAATTATTTTTTTCCTCCTCTTTGTTTCAGGCGAAAACCCTTTTGATCCTATTTTCCCTTACTACGCTAAACTGGCTTTTCGAAATTTTTAAATGGCAGGTTTTGAGTAAACAGCTACGAACTATTTCATTTCCCGAAAGTGCAAGGCAGGTTTTGTCCGCACATACTACCTCGATATTCACACCCTTCAAAATGGGCGAATATGGGGCAAAAACTATCTTTTTTCGTAAAAATCAGGCAAAAAAAGTACTTTTTTTAAACTTTTTGGGCAATATGGCGCAATTAAGTGCCACACTGTTTTTTGGTTTAATTGGACTCTTTTTCTATATAGAATGGAATTTCCCGCAGTGGCTGGTATCTTACATCGTTTGTGTGGGAATAGGAATGCTTTTTCTTTTCTTAGGAAGAAAATGGCTTCCTTTTAAAAACTTTAAAATAAAAGGATTCTCACTGAAAAAGAGTTCCGATTTTGTGGCCGGCATCCCCAAAAGGGACCGCTTTAAAGTCGTGGCTTTTAGTTTTCTGCGGTATGTATTTTTCTCGTTTCAGTTTTGCTTTTTGCTTTCTTTGGGCACTTCCATTTCGTGGTTTGAAGTTTATCTGCTGGTATTTGCAATGTATTTATTGAGCAGTGCATTGCCGGTGTTACAGCTTTTTGATTTTGCCGTGAAAGGCAGTGTGGCGGTTTTGCTTTTCACGACTATCCCTTCTCAAATAGTAATTTCGGTGGCATTCTTTATGTGGCTTTTGAATGCGATGCTACCGGCACTGGTGGGTTCTTATTTTGTGCTTTCGTTTAATACCAACCGACTTCTTAAACCAGTAAAAGAATGATCTGGGTTCTTATCCTCTCCATTGGTCTTTATACGGTAATAATGCTGCTGTTTAGCATTGGTTTTATAAAACTGCAAACATTTGTTCCCCAAAAAATAGCTCCTAAAACAACATTCAGTGTGGTCATCCCTTTTCGGAATGAAGCCGAAAACCTTCCGGCATTAATGCAATCGCTTTCGGAACTGAAATATCCGGATAGACTAATGGAAATTCTATTTATCAATGATGCTTCTGAAGATGCTTTCGTAGTGATTATTCAGGAATTTATATTAAAAAAGAAACTTCCCAACTGGAGACTTCTGGAAAATGAGCGAAAAAGCGTTTCGCCTAAAAAGGATGCTATTACACTCGCTATTTCCGAAGCAAAATATGACTGGATTTTTACTACCGATGCCGATTGTATTCTTCCTAAAAATTTATTGATACATCTGGATGCTTTTATCCAAAATACCCCTTCCAAACTAATTGCGGGACCGGTTTTAGCAATACCTGTAAACCAAAATTTTCTAGGGCATTATCAGTTTTTGGAGAGCCTTACCCTTGCCGCAGTGACAATGGGAGCTTTCGGGTTGGACAAGCCCATACTTTGTAATGGTGCACACCTCGCCTATTCCAAAAAAGCGTTTGAAGAAGTGGGCGGTTTTGCCGGAAATGACCATATTGCCAGTGGGGATGATTTGTTTTTACTCGAAAAGATGCGAAAAGCATTTCCCGATGACGTGCATTTTTTGAAAAACAAAGAGCATCTTGTTTTAACCGGGACAGAAAACAACTGGTCTTCTGTAGTACAGCAACGGGTGCGGTGGGCAGCAAAAACATCCGGATATAAAAGTGTGTATAGCAAATTTACCGGTGTAGTGGTTCTTGCTGCCAATTTGAGTGTGGTGCTCTGTTTTATATATCTCTTTCAAACAGAAAACGGTCTTTTTTTTATGATGCTCATTTTATTAAAATGGGTGGTAGATGAATTTTTTCTTTATAAGGCAAATACATTTTTTAAGCTGGAAATAAACTGGTTGTATTTGCGCCTTATGGCTATTTTATATCCGGTGCTGACGATTTATATTGCCGGAAGGGCATTGTTCGGTTCTTATAAGTGGAAAGGCAGACGCTTTAAAAAATAACCAACTATTCAATTTATTTTTTACCTTTATCTAAATAATAAAAGCCCATATGAAAACCTTATGCCCATTTTTTATCGCTTTTGCTTGTATGTTTTCGACAATACTATTTGGTCAGGAACAATATACCGTTGCGGGAAATACCTACACACTCAAAACGGAAGTGGAAGGAACCCTTACTTTGCTGTGGAATGTGATTGGGGATGAATACCGTTATTTCGCAAAAAAAGGCAATGAAACCGTTGAACTTACAAACACAAGAGTTGACGGTAAATATCAGGAGGAATACAAAGCCACTCTAAAAACACTTACTTCAGATCAAGGAATGTCAGCAGAAAAAACCAATTTGACACTGGTAAGTTTGCGTGGATTTTTTAATGAATATAACAAAAAAGCAGACCCCAACTATCTCGAAAACAACACCAGCGTTGCCCTGGAAACCAGATTAGGGGCTTTTGGCGGTATTTCCAATAATGTGGCGACCACGAATCCCGATAATATTTTTGCACCACTTTTTGGGGTGGAATTTGAGGTGACAGATGCACAGGTTTTAAGACGGCACGCTGCCGTATTGCAGTTCAGGCATTCTTTGGAAACTACAGATTATGAAGTTTCTTACTCCCAGTTTTCTTTACTCTACCGCTATAAATTTATCCAGTGTGAAAAATTATCTGTTTTTGGCCAGGGAAAACTGGTTGCTCTTACCTTTTTTCAGCTTGCGGAAGACAATGAAGAAGGATTATTAAATACATCGGGAAGTTCGCTGCAAACGCCCATTGGCCTTGGTATTGGAATGGATTATAAATTAGGAAACGGTTTCATCACTTTTGTAATGAATGATATTGTTGCTCCCGGACTGGAAACTAACGGGGAGTTTTCTATGGATTTCACGCTTGGCTACAAATTTATTTTATAAACTAATCGGTTTTAACGACTACGGGCAAAGTAAACTTTGTGTTTATGGGTATGCCCCTTTTTAGTGCAGGCTGGGTGTCGGGAAGCAGTGCTATACTTTCTTCAAGCCAAAGTTTCAATTCGGGCAATTCGGCGAAGGTTAAGCTATCCCCGGTGGTTTCCGTTACGGATATTTCCCCGGTATTATCTATGTGCAGGGTCATCAAAACGGTATCGTGCAATGCTTCTGAGCTGATGAGTTCCTTTTGCAGCAACTGCGCTTGAATGTGGTTAAGCAACGTCGTTTCAAAGCATTCCTTTTGGGCGGGTTTCTCCAGACTTTCCGAACATTCCGGGAAATGCGGATAGGTATCCACCTCATTCCAGGTAATGGATTTTAATTCCTCTTCCAGAAATTCTTCCGAAGTGATTTTCTCGGTCTCAAAATACTTACAGGAAGTACAGACAGACAAAAGAAAGAGAATTAAAAAACCGTATTTCATTTTTATGTTTTATAAAGGTGAAAATTACGATTTTTTGATAGAAATCAATCTTTTGGCATATGAATTTCCTTATTAAGTCATTAGGTGATATGAAGAAAGGATTAAGTATCGGCTAGTTTACTTAAATTACGATATAATTATACATTGAAATATAAAAACCCACAGTTTCCTTGTTATTT
>JBGTDF010000122.1:0-3488 GCA_041748455.1 Planktosalinus sp. | reverse complement strand
TTATCTATTTTGGCCCTTGCAGCTGTTATGGTTTCTTCTTTTACTTCCGGGATAAGCAATATATGACGTATTTCCAGGTCCTGGCCCATAATTTTGTCCACTTTAAGAATGTGAAAACCAAATTCAGTTTCAAAAGGCTCACTAATCTCGCCTTCCTGTAAGGAGAAAGCAATATCTTTAAATTCTTTGATAAATGGGGTTTGCCTGTTTATGGTATAAAGCCCGCCCCGAGTCGCCGAACCGGGATCCTGAGAATAAAGGACAGCCCTTGCGGTAAAGCTGACACCGTTTTCTAAAATATCCCTTCTAAATTCGTTTAAACGGTTTATTACATCCCTGCGGGATTCTTCGGTAATTTCAGGTTCAATGACTATTTGTGCCACTTCTAATTCTGTTCCAAAAACAGGACGCTCCTCTTCAGGAATTGCAAAGAAAAACTGACGAATTTCTTCCGGGGTAACCTCTATTTTTTCAAATATTTTTTCCTGCATCATGGAGGCGAGCCTTGTGGATTTATTCACTTCAAACAGTTCTTTTCGAACATCTTCAATAGAACTTTTGCGATAGAAGGAAACCACTTTTTCTTCTGAACCCAACTGGCCTATCATATATTCCATTTGCTGTTCTGTCCTGCCCATTATTTCAGCATCAGCAACAATAATACTATCCTGAATGGCATGGTGTGCAAGTAATTTGTCTTCCAGTAATTTCCCGAAAAGTTCACAACGGGTAATTCCTTCCACAGAAAAATTTTGCTGCTGCAATTCCAGGTACATAATATCCACATCGCTTTCGAGAACAATGTAATCACCAACAACACCTGCAATGCCATCAACTTTATAACGCTGTTGCTTGACAATGGTATCTTTTTTCAATATGGGTACTGCCTCTGTGTTGATAGCATTTCTTTCATCCACAACTAGGGTATCTTTCACAATGAGACTGTCTTGAGCCTGTAGCAGTGATGAATAAAAAAGAACCATACTTAATAAAAGTAAAGTTCTTGTGTTAATAGGTTTCAAAAGTGTTTCTTTTAATTGCATCTTGTAAAATATCTTTTTCTAAATTTCGTATTATATCCAGTTTTCTCCTGTTGAGAATAACGTTTTCAATGGTAGGTTTTATATAGGACAATGGAGCTGTTTCATTGCGAAGTAATACGTCCTTAATTTGAACCAAATATACTCCTAATGAATCTTGTAATTCCAAATAATTAGATTTTTTTAACAATTCAGCTGAATTGTTAGGACTAACAGCAGAAATCCTATCAACTACCAGACCAATTTGTACCCACGTTGTATCATTAAAAGAATAGGATTTAAATTGTATTGCTTTTTCTTCCAGTTCTTTCCTGTCAGTATCATTAAATCGAATTAATTGTTGTTTTATTTTATCAATACCTGTATTCTCTTTTCCAACATGAATATAACGCAACTGAATAAGTTCTTCATTCAGTACAAAATTTGCTTTGTTTTGCTCATAAAAAGTGCGCAACTCTACTTCTGCGATTTCAGGATTAAGGGATCTTGTGGCAATAATATCTGTATATCCTTTTGTATATAAATCGGTTCTGTAATTGTCAACCAACTCATCATAGGCTTGTAATTTTTCAGCAGAAAGATTGATTTTTGCCTGCCGCATCAGCAGCTTTTGTGTTGCCCACTTAGTGATGAAATTATTCACTATCAAGGTACTGTCTTCAGGGGATGTTGCCATTCCCACTATACCTTCAATATCATTTTTGTATAAATATTCATCGCCTACCCTGGCAATTGCTTCTTCATTTGGGCTGGTCTCAAATAACGAACAAGCACCAAAAGAAAAAAGGAGACAGAGTGCAACATATCTATACATACCGGTTACTTTAAAGCCTTTTTATTTACTTTGACCACATATTTTTTACGTAGCTCCTTCATCCATTCTTCTTCCAAATAATTTTGATATTCGCTTACCACTTTTCCCCTTACTTCTTCCAGTGTTTTTGGGGCAGCGGGCAATACTTCTTTCACATCTACAACGATATATTGTCCGGTTTTAGTGTCTTTGGCATCTGCAGGGGTATATACACGGGATACTCCATTTTTAGGTTCAAAATTTTCCGGTAGTGCCTGGTGCTCTAACTCATATGTCCCGGAAGACATAATAGCATTTACCACATCCTCTGTATTTAATGCCGCTGTAATTTCTGTATTACTATTTCCGGCTTGCATCATTTGTTGTATTTGCCGGGCTATTTCTGAATCTGCAGTAGCTCCAATATTTGCCTGTACCCTTGTCTGCCATTTGTAATTTTGCCTGTTGGCATTAAAATAGGTGTCAAGCCCAATAGTATCATTTTTAGAAGGTTCCCAAATGTTTTTTTGCATCAGGTCATAAATCAAAAGTCCGTTTCTGTATTCCGCAATTAAGGAGGCATACTCTTCATTGTCTTTTTCCAGGGTTACCGTGAAAAAGTCCCTTAATTTTTCTTCTTCAAATTCCTCATAATACGAGTTCAATAATATTTCCTTTTCTTGAAATATTCGTGCCTTGGTTTGTCGTTCTGCTATATAACTGGCAAAATCATCATAGGTATACTTTTTATCACCTATAGTAAAAAGGGTGGTTTTTAAGGCAGGATTATTTTCATATACCCATTTTCTTTTTAAAACGCTGTCTGTTACATAGGTATTAAAAAATGGCAAAGCATTCTCATCCTTTTTAAATCCATACTTATCCTTAATACGCTGGTTTACGGTTGCA
The DNA here is from genome assembly GCA_041748455.1 of Planktosalinus sp. GTDB lineage: Bacteria > Bacteroidota > Bacteroidia > Flavobacteriales > Flavobacteriaceae > Planktosalinus. Next base: position 746 of record JBGTDF010000122.1, on the reverse strand, counting down.
ATGATTATTTTAGACCGTTCATTGCTTTTTACTTTTTTATACAGTTCCGGTTTAGCTTCTTCAAATGTTTGCTTGGGATGTCGCTCAATTAGTTTTATAATATGCCATCCGTAGGCTGTTTTAATGGGCTCAGAATAATCCCCGGGATTTTTTAAGCCAAAAGCGGCTTTTTCAAACTCTGGTGCATTTAATCTGCCTGAGCCAAATCTTGCAAGTTCCCCCTTGTTTCTGGCTGTAGCGGTATCTTCGGAAAACTGAATAGCCAAAGCTCCAAAATCTTCCCCTTGTTTAATTTTTTTATAAATATCGTTGATTCTTTTTTCAGCTTCTTCTTCACTATGATCGCCTCGGGTGGATATCATTATATGTGCAGTCGTAACCTCGTTAGGCACTTCCCTTTTGTCGTTTACTTTCAAAATGTGGTAACCAAATGTAGTTCTTAAAATATCGGAAATTTCTCCTAAAGGGGTTTTATATGCAGCATTTTCAAAAGGGTACACCATGGAAAACCCTTTGAAATAACCCAGATTTCCTGAGGTTTCTTTAGCATTGGGCTCTTCAGAGTAGGTTCTTACAAGTTCTTCAAAGTCCATTCCGCTTTTTGCTTTAGCCAAGATATCCTTAATTTTATTGTAGGCAATTAGGGTATCCTGTGGCTTGGCATCTTTTGGTATCATTATTAATATATGATTGGCACTTATTTCCTGATTGGAACGATCATAAGCTTCCTTAATTAAATCCTCGGT
>JBGTDF010000121.1:0-4588 GCA_041748455.1 Planktosalinus sp. | reverse complement strand
TCCCTTCACCAAAGACTTTTCCCAACTTACCGCACTTGAGTTTGTACGGGATATTTTGGTGAATAAACTGCGGGCCAAAAAAATTATTATCGGCTATGACCACCGCTTTGGAAAAAACCGCACGGCCAATATTGACGATTTAAAAACCTTTGGAAAAACCTATGGTTTTGAAGTAGAGGAAATCACGGCACAACAACTGGATGAAGTTTCGGTAAGTTCCACAAAAATCAGAAAAGCGCTCGAGGTTGGGGATATAGAAAAAGCAAATAATTATCTGGGCTACCCTTTTATGCTCAACGGCACTATCGTAAAAGGCAAAGGCATTGGCAAGACCATAACTTATCCCACTGCAAATCTGCAAATAGACGAGCCTTATAAAATTATACCTAAAAATGGGGTATATGTGGTTCAGGCCGGTATAGACAACAAACTTACTTTTGGTTTGATGAGCATAGGCACAAATCCCACGGTAGGCGGAACAACAAGGACCATTGAGACCTTCTTTTTAGAAACAGACAAAGATTTATATAACCAGCAACTTCAGATAGAAATGCTGGTAAAAATACGCGACGAAGAAACCTTTGATTCTTTGGAAACCCTTAGGGAAGCTATCGGAAAAGATGAGGCTTTTGCTAAATCTTATTTGGAAAAATACCACCATGGATAAATTTTTATTCAAACATATAGACAACAGCGGACTCGTTATTTTCAGGGTGGCTTTTGGTTTTCTTATTGCTATGGAGGCCTTTGGCGCTATCGCAACAGGATGGGTAAAAGATGTGTTGATAAAACCGGCGTTTACCTTTAATTTCATAGGTTTTGACTGGATACAACCCCTTCCCGGCAATGGCATGTATTTCTATTTTGCCCTGATGGGTGTTTTTGGGGTTTTTGTAATGCTTGGTTTTAAATACCGCTTCAGTATTGTTTGTTATACGCTGATGTGGACGTGCGTCTACCTCATGCAAAAATCGGCTTACAACAACCATTACTATTTAATGGTCTTGTTGCTGTTATTTATGAGTGTGCTTCCCGCTCACCGGTGGTTTTCCCTGGACGCAAGAAATAACCCCGAAATAAAATCCCCTTCCATGCCCAGGTGGTGCCTGTTGGTATTGATTTTGCAGGTTTGGATTGTCTATACCTATGCCTCTGTAGCAAAAATTTATCCGGACTGGCTGGACGCTTCCATGGCTAAAATACTCATGGCAAGCAAGGTTAATTACTGGGGCATTGGTGGTTTACTGCAACTGGACTGGGTACATTGGGCGATAGCCTACACCGGTATTTTATTTGATTTATTAATCGTGCCATTGTTGCTTTGGAAAAGAACCAGGATGTTGGGCTTTATCATTTCGATTTTCTTTCATTTGTTTAACTCCATTGTTTTTCAGATTGGCATATTTCCTTATATGTCCATTGCTTTTGCCTTGTTTTTCTTTACGCCCCAACTTATTCAGAGGCGGTTTTTGCCCAAAAAGGAGTTTTATTCTAAAGGCGAGATTATTGTACCTCCATACAAAAGGACGCTTATTACAATTTTTTCCATCTATTTTGTCATTCAAATAGCACTGCCTTTAAGGCACTGGTTTATTGAAGATAATGTGCTTTGGACCGAGGAAGCCCATCGCCTGAGCTGGCGAATGATGTTGCGCACAAAGTCCGGCTCTGTAAAAGTGAATGTGGTGGATAAGCAAACCTGCGAGACCACAAGGATAAATATTTATACCGAACTGAGCAAAAAGCAACAGCGTTCCCTTGCTACCAAACCGGACTTTATGTGGCAATATGCACAACGGCTTAAAAAACAATATGCCGAAGAAGGCAAGGATGTAGCTGTATATTTTGACGCGCGTGTTAGTGTGAACCGCCGGCCTATGCAGCAATTCACCAACCCAAATGTAGATCTCGCCGCAGAAAAATGGCACCCTTTTAAACATCATCACTGGCTTATGCCTGCACCGGAAGGGTTGTGATTTCATTATAAACTCTTTCTGGGTGGATTTTTGTCTTAACTTTAAATTCTTTTGCTAATTTGTTAAATGGCTCGCAGAAACATTCCTTCTTTTAAGTGCATTTGCTTAAATTTGCCTTTCCAAAAAACCAGACCATGTTACAAGTAACTGACATTAGAGAAAATAAAGATGCCTATATCGCAGCTTTGCAAAAAAGAAATTTTGACGCAAAACAACATTTCGACCAGATTTTGCAGGCAGATGAAGACCGAAGGAGCATTCAGGCAAAAATGGATGACACCCTCGCTGAATCCAACAAACTCTCTAAAGAAATAGGCGAATTTTTCAAAAAAGGGGAAAATCAAAAAGCAACGATCCTAAAGCAGAAAACCGGGAAATTAAAAGATGTTTCCAAAGAATTAGGTGACTCCCTGCAAGCCACGGTCGATAAACTGCAACAGTTACTTTATTTAATTCCTAACATCCCTAATACCCTTGTTCCGGCAGGGGTTTCTGAAGAAGACAATGAAGAGGTTTTCCGCAAAGGCGATATCCCAAAACTGGCCGAAGGTGCCATGCCACACTGGGAACTGGCAAAAAAATATGATATCATCGATTTTGAACTGGGCAACAAAATTACCGGCGCGGGATTTCCCGTGTATAAAGGAAAAGGTGCCAGATTGCAACGCGCTTTGATCAGTTACTTTTTGGATAAAAATACCGCTGCCGGTTACACAGAATATCAGGTGCCGCATCTGGTGAATGAAGCATCCGGATTTGGCACGGGGCAATTGCCTGATAAAGAAGGGCAAATGTATTATGTAACCGAAGACAATTTATACCTTATCCCCACCGCAGAAGTGCCCGTGACCAATATGTTCCGGGACGAGATAGTACCACATACATCCTTACCCGTTTTATGTACGGGATATACGCCTTGTTTCCGAAGGGAAGCCGGGAGTTATGGCGCACACGTGCGCGGATTGAATCGCTTGCACCAGTTTGATAAAGTGGAGATTGTTCGCATTGAACACCCTGATAATTCTTATGCCGCATTAGATGGCATGGTAGATCACGTCAAAGAAATCCTCGATGAATTACAACTTCCTTACCGCATATTGCGTTTGTGTGGTGGTGATTTGGGCTTTACATCGGCGCTGACCTATGATTTTGAAGTCTTCTCCACGGCACAAGACCGCTGGCTTGAAATTTCATCGGTTTCTAATTTTGAAACCTTTCAGGCAAACCGATTGAAACTGCGCTTTAAAGATGAAAACGGTAAGAACAGACTGGCGCACACTTTAAACGGAAGCGCGTTGGCATTACCAAGGGTTTTGGCAGGAATTTTGGAAAATTACCAGACGCCTGAGGGAATCCGAATTCCCGAAGTACTTATTCCGTATACCGGGTTTAAGGTGATTGATTAACAGAACTTTCATACTAAATGCGTGCGTATTTAGTTATATTTACCAAAAGAGAAAAACAATGCGCATTATAATTTTAGCCTGCTTCCTTTGTTTTACCACATTTTCCTTTGGGCAAAATGAGGCGTTGGCCAAAAATTATTTTGACCAGGGCGCTTTTGACAAAGCGCTCCCCATTTATGAAAGGCTGTATAATGCTAACCCAAATCGCAGGGACTATATGCTCGCTTTGGTTACTACACACCAGCAACTGGAAAATTATGCCCAGGCAGAAAGTCTTCTCCTGGCAGAACTGGAGAAATCAAGGAATACCCCCACCCTACTCATTGAAATAGGCAGGAATTATGAGCTGCAAAGGGATTTGGAGAATGCCAATAATTACTATCAAAAAGCGATTCAAAGCATTGAAGAGCGGCCTAATTTAGCACACACCATTGCCAGTGCATTCGATAAATACAACCTGCTCGACCAGGCAGTTGCGGCTTATGAAAAGGCATCTGAGATTAATCCGGATCTGGATTTCAATATCCCTTTGGCGCGCATTTATGGCGAACAGGGAAAACTGGAAAAAATGTTCACCAGCTATCTTAACATTATTGAGAGAAACCCGGGATTTATCATTACCGCCCAGCGTCAATTCAATAACTATATTACGGAAGATCCGGCAAATGAAGCAAATGATATTTTCAGAAAAGCACTTTTAAGAAGGTCACAAAGCAATCCGGATATTTTATACAACGAACTCCTTAGTTGGCTGTTTATTCAGCAGAAGCAGTATGACAGGGCATTTACACAACAAACCGCCATTTACAGGCGCACCATGGAGAATATGCAGGGAATAATTGACCTTGCGATGTTTGCCATAGATGAAAAAGAATACCCTATAGCAAAGGATATTTTAAATTTCATCATTGAAAATGCAAACACAGACCAGTTACGGGTAGAAGCTTATCAGAATATACTTTTGATAGAAACACAAACCGCGGAAAAGAAAGATTTTGAGACGGTAAAAACCAAATATGAAAACTTATTTACCACTTTTGGAAAAGGCACACTTACCTTTGGTTTACAAATAGACTACAACCATTTTATTGCATTTCAAATGCAGCAAAAGGAACTTGCAATCGCTAACCTGAAAAACCTGGCAAATGAAAATCTGAGCAGGTATCAGAACGCAAGGGCACTTATGAAACTTGCCGATATATTGGT
>JBGTDF010000120.1:0-9993 GCA_041748455.1 Planktosalinus sp. | reverse complement strand
GAAAATCAAACCCGAAATCGATACACATTTTGATGGTTTGTTTATGCCCCTGGAATATGATGTATTGATTGAAACAGTAAACCTTTACGCACTTAAAGCCTCAAAAACGATTCCAATGCTTACTGAAGCTAAAGTGAATTTTAAAGGTGGCGGACCCTCTGTTAAGGCTTATATCGAAGATTTAATCAAAAATAGTGTGCTTTCTTCCAAAGAAAGTTTTGAAAAGTTTTTACAAAACCCAAGTGAAGAAGCGTTTAAAAATGATCCTTTAGTAAGGTTATCCCAAGAACTTTTAGCAGAATACAGATACAAATCTGAAGAACTTAAAGAACTTGAGGAGCAATATCAAAAAGCATATCGCAATATGATACAAGGTATGCGCGAGATGAACCCTGGTGAAGTTTATTATCCGGATGCAAATAGCACGCTAAGATTGTCCTATGGGAAAGTTAGGGCATTGCCAAGAGGAGATAAGCAAAATGATGCCAAAGACAATTATTTCACCACCTTAAAAGGAACGGTTGCAAAATACCAACCGGGAGATCAGGAGTTTGATATGCCACAAAAATTAATCGATTTATACAATGCAAAAGACTTTGGTCCTTATGCAGATAAGTCAGGGCATATGCCCGTTAATTTCCTGACTGACCACGATATTACAGGAGGAAACTCAGGCTCACCGGTATTAAACGGAAAAGGCGAGCTTATAGGTCTTGCTTTTGACGGAAATATCGAAGCAATGGCAGGAGACGTTATTTTTGACGATGAACTGCAACGTGCCATTAATGTAGATGTGCGTTACATTCTGTTTATCATCGATAAATATGCCGGTGCAAAACATCTTGTGGACGAAATGACCATTAGAAAATAATTTAAGATTATACAATATTTAAAACCTGCCCTTGTTCATCATAGGCAGGTTTTTTTATTGAATTGTGATTAGCTAGACAAAAACTGGCTATAGAGCTAATTAGCCGGAAAATCAGCTTTACCCCTGTCCCTAAAGGGAGTCTGATTTTCCTCGATTTATTACCCAAACCCTAAAGGGAGAAATCGAGGAAAATCCGGTTAAATGGAATTTTGTCGTAATGTAACTATATGTATCTTTACACATCAATACAATCATACTATGCACATTCACTTTATAGCCATAGGCGGAAGCGCGATGCACAATCTGGCACTGGCTTTACATCATAAAGGAGATACCATTACCGGAAGCGATGACGAAATATTTGAACCCTCTAAATCCCGTTTGCAAAAAGCAGGCATTTTACCGGAAACCTTTGGCTGGTTTCCTGAAAAAATAACTTCCAATATCGATGCGGTTATACTTGGCATGCACGCAAAAGCAGACAACCCCGAACTGCTAAAAGCCGAAACATTAGGGTTGAAAATTTATTCCTATCCCGAATATCTGTATGAACATTCCAAAAATAAAACCCGTGTGGTCATAGGCGGAAGCCACGGAAAAACGACTATAACGGCAATGATCCTGCACGTGTTGCATTACCATAACCGGCAGGCAGATTATATGGTTGGCGCGCAATTGGAAGGTTTTGATACCATGGTGCATTTAACCAAAGAAAACGATTTTATAGTGTTGGAAGGCGACGAATACCTTTCCTCCCCCATAGACCGAAGGCCTAAATTTCACCTCTATAAACCTAACATAGCTTTGCTTAGCGGAATTGCCTGGGATCACATCAATGTATTCCCCACCTATGAAAATTATGTGGAACAGTTTAAAATCTTTGTCGATTCCATCGTAAAAGGCGGAAGCATCAATTATAATGGAGAAGATCCCGAAGTAAGGCGCGTAGTGGAATCTTCTGAAAATACCATTCGCAAAATAGGGTATCGCACACCCGCATATACCATTGAAAACGGCATTACCATGCTGGAAACACCTGAAGGTCCCATGCCTGTGGAAATTTTTGGGGAACACAACCTGAACAATCTTGCCGGCGCAAAATGGATTTGCCAGCATCTGGGCGTCGATGAAGACGACTTTTATGAAGCCATAGCTAGTTTTAAGGGAGCTTCGAAGCGTCTGGAGAAAATCGCTGAAACTGCCACAAGTGTCGCCTATAAAGATTTTGCACATTCGCCCTCAAAAGTAGAAGCGACCACCAAAGCAGTAAAAGCACAATACCCGGACAGGGAACTCATAGCCTGTCTGGAATTGCACACCTACAGCAGTTTGAACCCGGGATTTTTAAAAGAATACCGCGGTGCACTGGATGCTGCAGATGTGGCAGTGGTATTTTATTCGCCGCATGCCGTGGAGATCAAAAAACTGGACCCGGTTACAGAAGCGCAGATAAGCGACGCTTTTCAGCGAAAGGATTTGGTTATTTTCACAGACCCCAAAGGATTCAAAGAATTCTTGTTTGCCCAAAATTTCAAGAATAAAGCACTCCTATTAATGAGCAGTGGCAACTATGGCGGACTGGATTTTGAGGAAATTTCGAATGTTATTTTAAAGCAATAATTTTTCTATTTGTTAACATTTTAGGTATTAAATGTTAATACGACCCTAAATAGTATTGTATTGTAAATTAAGGGTGTACATTTATATAAATATCAAACCAATATTATGAAAAAAATAATAATAATGACTCTGTCCTTGATTTTTTTGGTCTCTTTATCTTGTAGAGATTCAGAAAAAGCAAAAGAAGAACAAGAACTTGAGATGAAAATTCAAAAGATTGATTCTCTAGAACGTGAAATAGATGAAATCAATCAAAGAATAGATCAGATTTCAGATGAAGTAGTAGAAACTGTTGAAGAAATTAATTAAAACCCAATTATGAAAAGAATTGTAACAATGAGTATCGTAGCATTTTTACTTTTGTTTGGACTAAATCAAGGTTTGGCCCAATCTAGTAACGCTCAGGATAAGAAGGAAGAAGTAAGAGAAAAGCAAATTAGCAAATCTGAAAGCAAGGTTAATAATGCTTCAGATAACGCAAAAAAACAGAAAGATAAAGATAAGGAAAAAGCGTCTAAAGACAATAATGGAAATGCCTATGGAAAAAACAAAGGCAATATGACTGGTAGAGAGTTTGGTCAACATCGTTCTGAAATGGCCCGAAATAAACTGAATGAAACCAGGCTTAGAATTAATGAAACAGAAGAGCGAATATTCATAAGCAGAAATCAACTTGTAATAGCACGTGAAGCCTTGGAAGAAAGTAGAAGACAGCGTACACTTTCAGAGATTGAGATGAAAGAGCGTGAGCGAAAAATCATGGATGCAGAACGAAGATTAAAAGAATTTGAATCTGCTCTTAATATAAGCAGAGAAAGATTGCAAAATACAGAAAAGGAACTTGTGAAAATAAATATAGAAATTAAGTAGTTAGCTCTTCTTTTAAAACTTTAAAGCCCGTTATTATAGCGGGCTTTTCTATTGGTATATATCTTCAATAAACCCATCCACATCCCGTTTTGCATTTTCTTTTAATGCTTCCTTGGCGTTTAGTTGGTCTTGTTTTACTTTGTCTTGTGAGAGTTTAAATTTGCCTTCCCAGTGCGAGATTTCGATTTCAAAAGCCTGTATGTAATTGACCGCACCTTCCATGCGTTTGTTGTCAGGTTCCAAAATGTATTTGGGTTCCTTACCTTCCAAAAATTCGGTCATGGCTATCATTGTTTTCTTTGCTTCTTCGGTGTCATTTATCAAGGTGATTTTTCCGGTAAGGTGCACAAAAATATAATTCCAGGTGGGCAACTGGGTGGTTGAATAGACACTTGGCGAAATATAGGCATCAGGTCCCCTGAAAATCACGGTAACTTCAGCCCCGTCTGTCAGTGTCTTAACCTGCGGATTAAACTTATCTATATGTGCAACCAGTTTTTGAATCTTGTGATTGTAAATTATGGGAATATGCGTCACTAAAGGCTTATTATCTAAAGCAGAAACCAGCATCCCAAAAGGATATTGCTCTATGACCGCAATCATTTTTTGTATGTTGTTTTCCTGATGGTGTTTTGGTGGGTACAAGGGATATGGGATTTATGATTAACGATTTTTGATTTGGTGGTTGAGCGGAGTCGAAAACACTCTTTGATTTAAAATTAGTTTACTTCCCGGTCACTGAGCGGAGTCGAAGTGTAAGGGGAGGACCCCAAACTGCCTCAAATGATGGTCCAGATGTTTGTACTGCATTTTTCCCCACTGTTCCGGGGTAAACGGACCGCAGAAGGGGTGAGGTGGCCATTCGGTTTTGTTTTTTTCGGCGTGGAATTCGTTTACCCATGCCATCAGTTCCTTTTTTTCTTTTTCAAAATCCCTCGCATCGGCAATTATAAATTCCTTGGAGGTGGGCAGACTTTTTTTCCAGGGTTTATCGCTGTATAGGGTTTTCTTGAAAAAAGAGAATAAAAATTTCATCACTGCATTGGGTTTCTTTAAAATGATTTTTTCCAAAGGCACTTTAAGCGGTTCTTTGCAATGGGCGAGCATTTGCGCAACATTCATTTTTCCCCATAAAGCTTGGCTTTCCGGGTTTAATCTTTCCAACCTATCGATAATTTCGTTGTAAGCACCGGTTTCAAACAAAGATTTCATTAGATTTTTGAATTAAAATTAAACGATTTAAAGATACATTTTTATCTTTATAGAAAGGAAAGCGATGGACGAGAAAAACAACAATTCTTTTTCTATAAAAAACTGGTCTGAAGACGACAGGCCCAGGGAAAAATTACTTCAAAAAGGGAGAAGCGCACTTAGCGATGCAGAATTGATTGCTATTTTAATCGGTTCCGGAAGCAGGAATGAAAGCGCAGTTTCCCTTAGTCAGCGCATTTTGGCTTCCGCCGAAAACAATTTGAACACACTGGGCAAATTGACCATAAAACAATTGATGGAGTTCAAGGGTATTGGCGAGGCAAAAGCCATCACCATAGCAGCAGCGATGGAATTGGGCAGAAGGCGCAGGGCAGGGGAGGCTTTGGAGATGAAAAAAATCACATCCAGCCATTCGGTATTTGAGTTGATGCAACCCATACTTGGCGAACTGCCCCATGAAGAGTTTTGGATTTTATACTTGAACAACTCCAATAAAGTAATCCAAAAAACCCAACTGAGCAAGGGAGGCATTACAGGAACCCTTGTCGATGTGCGGCTCGTGATAAAAACCGCTTTGGAAGTGGGGGCGGTGGCATTGATTTTAGCACATAATCATCCATCAGGAACGTTGCAACCCAGTGAGCAGGATAAAGCGCTTACACAAAAATTAAAAGCCGGGGCGGCAAGTCTGGACATAAAAGTTTTAGACCATATCATTGTCACTGAAAAATCTTATTTTAGCTTTGCCGATGAGGGAATTCTTTAATGGTTTACAATGCTGCCTACTACTAAAATCACAGATATTTTTTTTGATTTAGATCATACCCTTTGGGATTTTGATAAAAATTCGGCGCTTACATTTGAGAAAATTTTCAGGGAGCATAAAATGCAGATTCCCATGGAAGAATTTATTCCTGTGTATGAAGAAATCAATTTGGCATATTGGAAACTTTTCCGGGAAGAAAAAATCACCAAGGAAGCGTTGCGTCGTGGCCGACTGTTTGACACCTTTTCCAATTTAAAAAGGGAAATTTCCCCGGAAAACATTGATTTATTGGCGATATCCTACATCGAAAACCTTTCAGAAAACAATTTTTTATTTGACGGCGCCATAGAAATTTTGGAATATCTGCAAACCAAATATAAGCTGCATATAATCACCAATGGGTTTGACGAAGTGCAATATAAAAAAATGCGGAATTCTAAAATTGACGGTTTTTTCAATACCATTACAAATTCTGAAATGGTGGGGGTAAAAAAACCAAATCCGAAGATTTTTCACTACGCCCTGGAAAAGGCAAATTCACTGCCGCATCAAAGTGTGATGATAGGCGATAATATGGAAGCCGATATTGAAGGTGCCAAAAATGTGGGTATGCAAACGGTTTATTTTAATTATAAAAACCTCCCTGTGGATCACCCTTTTTCTGTTACCCACCTTTTGGAAATTAAAAATTTTCTTTAAGAATATAGGGTAAACTTCTTCTCAACTGTTTGCGTATATAACAATAGGAATTAGATTAATGCGTTTTCTATTTAACAATCCCCAATTTTATGTATAAATATGCCCTACTTTTTTTACTGCTTTCCCTTGCAGTGAGCTCTTGTATAAAAGACACCGATTTTGATCAGGCCGATGAGATTGAATTGTCACCGGTCGTGGAACTGGATTTTTTATTTTTCACACTTGAAATTGATGATTTTCAAGAGAATCCGGGTTTTGAAGGTTCTCTAACTGTTGTGGACACTACGGAAATACGATTCCTGGATGGCAGTTTTGCGCAGGAAAATTTGCTGAGTGCTGAATATTTTTTTAAGGTATCCAATAGTTTTCCGATAGGTGTGGATGCAAATTTTAATTTCCTGACGGAAGAAAATGAGCCTTTTTACGAAATTGACTTCCTGATTGCGCCGGGAACAAACAACAATGCCACACTCACCGAATTTATTCAAACAATTACCGCCGAAGAAATAGAACAACTTACCCAAACAAACAAAGTGGTAGTGACCTTTACCCTGAAAACCCTGGATGAGAACCTTTCAGGGGTTTTAAACCTGCAATCTAAAACCACTTACTTTTTAAGATTCTAGCATGCGATATGTACTGTTTTGCTTTGTCATGTGTTGCACATGTTTTGTCTTTTCGCAAAACAAGCAGCTTATCTATGGCGTGGAGGAAATCCCGCAGTCGTTGCTTTTAAATCCGGGTGGCAAAGTGCCGTTGGATCAAAAATTTCATTTTGGGATACCTTTATTTTCACAATTGCATATTAATGCCGGTTCTTCAGGGGTGACGGCATTTGATATTTTTGGGGAGTCAGAGATCAATATAAACACCAAGATAAGGAACAGTATTTTTGCAATGAAAAATACTGACTTTTTTACGGTAACACAGCAACTGGAACTTATAAATTTTGGCTGGCGAACAACAAGTGATTTTTATTTTTCAGGGGGAATTTATCAGGAACTGGATATGATTACTTATTTTCCAAGGGATCTTGCCATACTTGCTTGGGAGGGCAACAGGGATTATTTGAATTATGAATTTGATTTAGGGGATTTGAATACTTCGGGCGATTTATTGACGGTTTTTCATTTTGGTGCTAATAAACAGGTAAGTGATAGATTAACACTTGGCGCACGTGCAAAAATATATTCCAGCATGTTCAACTACCAAAGCACAAACAATAGCGGGAGTTTTGTGACCCGCCTAGGGGATGGTTCTAACAATATTTACGAGCATGTCTTGCAGGATGTCGATGTTTCAGTGCAAACTTCAGGCTATGGTTCTTTAAGGAACAGTGATGAGGTGAGCGGTTCTTCAGATGTGATAGGGAAGTTTTTAGGTCGTGCCTTTTTAGGAGGAAATCTTGGTGTTGGGATGGATGTGGGCGCGACTTATGAAATTAATAGAAACTGGTCAGCAAGTGCAAGTGTTTTGGATTTTGGGGCTATTTTTCATACAAAAGATGTTGAGAATTACAACGCCACCGGAGATTATACCTTAAACGGAATCGAGCTTTTTTTTCCGCCACTGAGTGAAGGGGAAGCAACTTTTCCATATTATACTAATCTGGAGGATGAAATTACAGAACAGGTGCCAATAGACACACTCTATAATGCCTATACTGCCTGGAGACCGTTAAAAATGAATGCCGGTATTACCTATCATTTTGGCAAATTGCTGGGTGGTAATGAATGTGATTGCCTGAATAGAGGAGGGGATGACCGTCAATCCCTGGGATTACAGCTTTATAGTATTTTCAGGCCTAAAAGACCACAATATGCAGCAACTCTTTTTTATTACCGCAGGCTTACTGATTTTCTTTCAGCGAAAATAACCTATACAGCAGATGCCTTTTCTATGGACAATATAGGATTAGGGGTGGTAGGCGATTTTGGGAAGTTTAATGTATATCTTGCAGCAGATAATTTATTGCGTTATGGAAATCTTGCAAAAGCAAATAGTTTATCTTTGCAACTGGGTTTTAATATTAAATTTGAAAATTGATGAAAAGATGGGTTTATGTACTTTTTATAGTACTTATATATACAACAAGCAGTGCATCTGCACAATCTGAGCTTAATAAATATTCTTATGTATTGGTGCCACAACAGTTTGAATTTCAAAGAGGAACTGATCAATTTCAATTAAATAGTTTGACAAGGCATTTATTCAGAAAAGCCGGTTTTAATCCGTTGTACCAGGAAGAGCTGAAAAATCTTCCTCGTTGCGAAGGACTCACAGCTGATGTAATATCTATTGGAAATATGTTTTTTACCCGTTTAAAAGTGGTTTTAAAAGATTGCAACAATACTGTGGTTTTTGAATCTGCTGAAGGTTCAAGCAAAGAAAAAGACCTTAAGAAAAGTTATCACGATGCACTTAAAAATGCATTTTTAAGTATAGATGCCTTAGGGGTAAATCAAAAAAGTCTGGATATTTTAAGAAATGAATCCATATTAGTTGCAGATAATCCCAAAGTGGAGAAAACTATCAAGGAAGAAAAAAAACCGGAAATAGTTTCAGAAATGGCATCCACAGAAATTAGTGGAATTGCTTATTCTAATCAGGGTATTTCCTTTTTACTGAAACAGGAAGGAGCAAATTTTATACTTTTCAGACAAGCATCTTCAAACAGTAAAATTTTGGAAGAAGTAGGTACATTAGTACCTTCTTCCAGGGATGGTATTTATTTGTTTAACACAAAGGGAAAAAGTACACTGGCAAACTTTGATGCAAATAAGAACCTAATAATTGATGCGGTGGATGCTTCCGGAAATGTGGTACAACAGGTTTATAAAATTGAAAAATAAATGCCTGGTTTTAGTTTGTAAACTTTTGAATTTGAATCTTCCTTGATTAATAGTTGTATTTTCCTTTCCATAGAGATTTAAGAAAAGAACGGAAGGTATTTTCTTTCGGGTTATTTCCCGGTTCATAAAATGTTGTGTTTTTTATTTCTTCCGGAAGAAATTCGTGTGCGACAAAGTTTCCTTCATAATTATGAGCATAGGCATAATTCTCACCATAGTCCAGTTCTTTCATTAATTTGGTAGGTGCATTTCTTATAGATAATGGTACTTCCAGATCGCCTGTTTGTCTCACTGTGTCCAATGCTTTATTGATGGCTGCATAAGACGCATTGCTTTTTGGTGAGTTTGCCAGATAGATTGCACATTGGCTTAGAATAATGCGGGATTCCGGAAACCCGATAGTAGTAACTGCCTGAAAGGTGTTGTTTGCAATAACCAGTGCTGTGGGATTTGCATTGCCAATATCTTCAGAAGCCAGAATAAGAAGCCTTCTGGCAATGAATTTTACATCTTCACCACCCTCAATCATTCTTGCAAGCCAGTAAACTGCAGCATTGGGATCACTGCCACGAATGGATTTTATAAATGCAGAAATTATATCATAATGCTGATCCCCGGCTTTGTCATATCGCACGGTTTTTTGTTGCACTTTGGCCATCACCATATCATTGGTAATGGTAATTCTATCCGAAGTTTCAGATTGTATAAGCAACTCAAAAATATTCAATAATTTTCTGGCATCCCCGCCAGAAAGTCTTAACAGGGCTTCGGTTTCCTGCAGTTTTATCTTTTTTTGGGACAGATAGTCATCTTTTTCTATTGCACGTTTTAAAAGGGCTTCCAAATCTTTTTTCTCAAAAGGTTTTAGAACATATACCTGACAACGGGACAAAAGTGCTGCGATAACTTCAAAACTCGGATTTTCAGTAGTTGCACCAATTAGGGTTATCCAGCCTTTTTCAACAGCTGCCAATAAAGAATCTTGTTGGGATTTGCTAAAACGATGAATTTCGTCTATAAAAAGAATGGGGTTTTTTGTGGTGAAAAGACCTTCTCCTCTTTTTGCTTTTTCTATGACTTCCCTCACATCCTTCACGCCACTA
>JBGTDF010000119.1:0-2801 GCA_041748455.1 Planktosalinus sp. | reverse complement strand
TAAAAGTCTTTTGGAAATCGCTTTTTTCATATCAAAAGACTCTAAATCCCTGGTGATTTTTTCCACTTTTAAATAATAGGCCAACGCTTCTATATGATTCCCTTTTGCATATAGAGCATTAGCTATACCCATATTAGCATAGAATAAACCGGGGGTAATTCCGAATAAAGTACTGATCTCTAAAGACTCCTCAAAAGAATTAATAGCTTCATCATATTGACCGGCAGTTAGCTGAATTGTCCCCAAAGCATGATTACTTAAAGCCCTGCCACCGGAATCGCCAATTTCTCCTTTAATTTCAATTGCTTTGTGTATGTAGTAAAAAGCACTGTCTAATGTATTATTTTCCTGAAACAAAAGCGCAAGATTGTGATAGTTTTGCGATAATTGATGCCTTTCATTTGCGCGAATATTCAAGGCAACTGCCCTTTTATAATGCGCATTTGCCTGAGCAAAATCATTGAAATTTTCCCTGTATAACTCACCTATATTATTTTCAACTATTGCCTGGGATTTAAAATTCCCGGTAGTTTGAAAATATTCTTTCACTTCCATAAAAGCAGTAAGGGCTCCATCAAAATCTTTAGCTTGTTTATAGGCAAGTGCTGTATTTGCCAGCAAACCATAATAAGTTTTTGACTTCTTATCCTTAAGCATTTCTAATGCTTCATTCTGATATTTTAAAGCTTGTTTGTATTTACTGTCCACTAACAAAGCGTTTGCCATACCGGAATAGGATGCGACAATTGCAACAGTATCCTGAAGTTTTAAAGCAAACTCTATAGATTTTTGATAAGCCTCCTGCGCTTCTGCTACCAGATATTTTGTAAAAGATAGCTCTGCAAAATTCTGGTAATATCTATATAATACAAGTGGAGAAGAACCTGAATCAATACGGGCTTTTGCAAAATTCAGATAATCTGCAGTTTTTACATACTCTTCTGCTTCTAAAGCATCTGCTGCTGCTTGTATTAAATCTAATGTTGTTTTTTCATTTTCATTGCTATTTTCCTGAGAGATTGCCGTTGGGGACAAAAAAATGAAAAACAATAAAATGTGTATGTAGGAATTTTTAAAAAACATGGGGATTTTTAATTTTCACAAAAATAACAGTAAATTATGAGTTCACATAAAACTTTAACCTATTCATTACAATTAAAATAGGTAAGAAAATGAAATGCCTCCATAAAAATTTCTGGGACTTCCCGGATAAAAATATCGTGGGGATGCATTCCCAAAGCCTACAGCGTTGGGCAAAATACTTGACGCATATTTTTCGTCAAATGCATTTTGGACACCGAACGTCAGTTCAGTCCTTATCAGGTCATTTATTGTAAAAGTGTAGGTTCCTTTAACATCTGCTAACTTATACCCATCTGTATACAGACTATTTTGATCATTCATTGGAATTTTTCCTACATTCATGTAAGACGCATTAAAATTTAATCCATTACTAATCTCCACCATCGTTCCAAAATTCCACTGCAGATTGGGCACACCGGTAACTTTGTTTCCGGAAAAATCCTCGCCATCATCTACAAAATCTTTAAATGTAAAATCATTAATTGTTCCTGAGAAATAGGGATTGATTTTTACTTTTGGGTGTATAAAAAAAGTATAGTTGGCTAAAAATTCTATTCCCTTATGCAAACTTTCCCCGGCATTAATACCCACAAACTGATCTTCTGCAACACGCCTTGCAACCAGAAGGTTAGTAATTTGGGTAGCATACAAGGCTACTTCCGTATATAACGAATTTGCCAGCCAATTAAGCTTAAGCCCAACTTCATAATTAATGCCTATTTCGGGTTTTAAATTGGTGTTTATTTCGCCTTCCGGCGTAAGGGTTTCTGCCAAAGAAGGAATGGAAAAACCTTTGCTCACTGCGGCATATATGTTTTTTCCTTGTGTAATTTTATAAGAAAAGCCCAGCCTGGGTGAAAGTGTATTCCCAAATGTATAATTTCCATCCTGATTGTTAACCCCTTGTTCAATGATATCTTTAGTTTTATATGTCGATGAATTTAGGGACACACCTGTTTCCATTTGTAAATTTTCAGTGAGTTCTGTATCTGCTTGCATGAAAAGATTATAATAAGTACGTTTTTGCTTTTTCTCACTGAATGTATCCCCTGCGATACTTCCCTCACTTGGTTGGGTCTGGTATAAGTTTTCTAAAAGGGAGAATCTGTGGTTTTCAGATACTATTTCGCTTCCTAAAGCCATTTCAAATGGCAAGGAAAATAGTGCAGCGCTATAATTAACCTTTGAGCGAAAGCCTATTCCCGAAGTTTTCTCATCTAAAATATCAAATGGACGCGGCTCATAAGCGTCTTTGAAATTGGAAAACACACTGCTTTCCAATGTCCATTTTTCAGAAAATTGATAATTATATCCTATCCCTAAAAGCAATTTATCATATGATTCAAAACCCTGTGCTGCTAACCAGTTAGCATCTGCCATACCGGGGTTTTCATTAAAATTGGTTTCGTTGATGGAGCTTGGTATGAATGCTTTGAGTTTTGTAAAAATACCTATGTAATTTAGTGTTCCGGCCGGACTTAGTTTTTGCTTCCCATGCAGATTAAAGGATTTTCTGTCATAATCACTATTTTCCCGGAATCCATCACTTTCCATATGGTTGTAAGAAGCAAAAACTGTTGAATTTTGGCCGGCGTATCCTGTGGACAGTGTCTTTTTCAATAAACCAAAACTACCAAAGGTTGTAGCAACTTTAGCAAAGGAATTTCCGGGAGTGGTTTGTTTGCCATACAAGGAGATCACCCCGCCTAAACCCGAAC
>JBGTDF010000118.1:0-2265 GCA_041748455.1 Planktosalinus sp. | reverse complement strand
CATATGAAGTCTTAAGCGACCCAAATAAGAAATCCCGTTATGATCAATATGGTCATCAGGCATTTGACGGTGCCGGCGGTTTTAGTGGTGGCGGCATGAATATGGAAGATATATTCAGTCAATTTGGCGATATTTTCGGTGGCGGTGGCGGCGGTTTTTCAGGATTTGGTGGCTTTGGCGGTGGCGGAGGTCAACGTAGGATGAAAGGAAGTAACCTCCGCATTCGTGTATCTCTTACACTGGAAGAAGTGGCTAATGGTGTAGAAAAGAAAATCAAAGTAAAACGAAAAAAGCAAGCGCAAGGAACTACTTATAAAACCTGTTCTACCTGTAATGGTAGCGGGCAAATAATGCGCATCACAAACACCATTCTGGGAAGGATGCAAACCTCTTCCCCTTGCCATACCTGTGGTGGTTCCGGTCAAATTATTGATAAAAAACCGGCAAATGCTGATCAGGATGGGATGTTAATGACCGAAGAAACTGTTTCCATTAAAATTCCTGCGGGAGTGGTGGATGGCATGCAACTTAAAGTTTCCGGCAAAGGAAACGAAGCACCCGGAAATGGAGTCCCGGGAGATTTACTTGTGGCCATTGAAGAAAAACCCCATGAATCCCTGCAACGTGAAGGAGATAACCTGCATTATGACTTATACATCAGTTTTTCTGAAGCAGCACTTGGTGCCTCTAAAGAAATTGACACAGTAACAGGAAAAGTGCGCATCAAAATTGAGGAAGGTGTGCAAAGCGGAAAGATTTTACGTCTCCGCAATAAAGGAATTCCCAGTATAAATGGCTATGGTACAGGTGATTTATTAGTCCATGTCAATGTATGGACACCTAAAAACCTTAACAAAGAACAAAAGGATTTCTTTGAGAAAATGGCAAACGACGAAAACTTTGTACCAAAACCTCAAATGGAAGACAAATCCTTCTTTGAAAAAGTAAAAGATATGTTTTCATAAAGTAAAACGTTTGAATTTTTTTTTCTATATTTGTTTAAGTTGGTTCTATGCCAACTAATTTTTCTTTTTCATAGCAATTTTTTTCCCATCCTTGGTTTTTAAAAGACTAAGGGTGGGTTTTGCTTTTAGGGAGGTTAGTTTAAATTAATTACTTTTATGGCATTATTGTTTATTTACTTAAACATAAATATGTAACTTTTTAAATCTTTAGTATTCTAATAGCACATAAAATCAGTATTCAATTTCATGGAAAACTTATTGGTAGCAGAAAACGTCTGTAAAAATTTTGGAAAATTTACCGCATTAAATGATGTTTCAATCGCAGTTCCAAAAGGCAGTATTTTTGGACTTTTGGGCCCAAATGGTGCCGGTAAAACCACATTTATCCGTATCATCAATCAAATAACCATGCCTGATTCCGGCAAGATTTTTTTGGATGGTGCAGCATTGCAGGAGCACCACACAAAAAATATTGGGTATCTTCCCGAAGAACGCGGGTTGTATAAATCCATGAAAGTAGGCGAACAGGCATTATATCTTGCACAGCTTAAAGGACTCACAAAATCCCAGGCTAAGGAACGTTTAAAATACTGGTTTGACAGATTGGACATAGGAAGTTGGTGGGATAAAAAGATTGAAGAGCTTTCTAAAGGAATGGCCCAAAAAGTACAGTTTATTGTTACGGTTTTACACGAACCTAAATTGCTTATTTTCGACGAGCCCTTCAGTGGGTTTGACCCTGTAAATGCAAATTTGATCAAAGATGAAATTTTAAAATTAAGGGATGATGGTGCTACCATTATATTTTCAACGCACAGGATGGAGTCTGTGGAAGAACTTTGTGATCATATTGCATTGATTCACAATGCAAATAAAGTCCTTGACGGAAAAGTAAGCGATATTAAATTGTCCTATAAGTCCAATACCTATGAAGTAGGTTTAATCTGTTCCAATCAGGAGCAATTAAAAAACGAATTAAAGGAGAGATTTACTATTTCCGAAGCCAATTTTAAAACTTTGGAGGAAGAACTTAAATTAAATATCCAGATAGACGCAAATGCGTCTTCTAACGATTTGGTCAGCTATTTGACCACAAAAGGACAGCTTAATCATTTTGTGGAGGTAATCCCCAGTGTCAATGATATTTTTATTCAAACGGTAGCAAAAAAATAAGATGAAAAATTTAAAACTAATTATAGGAAGGGAGTTCAACTCCAGGGTTAGGAATAAATCTTTTATTATTATGACCATACTGAGCCCGCTTATTATGGTGGGGATGATATTTTTAGTGGTTTATTTA
>JBGTDF010000117.1:0-2461 GCA_041748455.1 Planktosalinus sp. | reverse complement strand
GCGATGGTCATAACCAATATGCTCCCATGCCGGGAATTTTTCCGCTACGCGAAAGGATTTGCCATAAAATAAATGCCCTTTACGGAAGCTCTTACCACCCGGAAACAGATATCACTATAACAGCCGGTGCAACACAAGCTATTTTTACCATTATTACTGCTTGTATTGCAAAAGACGATGAAGTCATTCTGTTTAATCCTGCTTATGATTGTTATGAGCCGGCAATTGTGTTGGCCGGTGGGGTTCCTGTTTCCATTTCCCTGAAAATCCCTGATTACACTATTGATTGGGACGAAGTGCAACAGAAAATCACTTCCAGAACAAAAATGATAATTATTAATAGTCCGCATAACCCAAGTGGCAGTTTACTTTCGGAAGCAGATATGCTGCAATTGCAGAATCTGGTAAGAAATACCAATATCCTTATTTTAAGTGATGAGGTATATGAACACATTATATTTGACGGAAATCTTCATCAAAGCGTGGCGCGGTTTCCTGAACTTATGGAACGCTCGTTTATTACGGCCTCCTTCGGGAAAACCTTCCACAATACCGGCTGGAAAGTGGGATATTGCGTTGCCCCGAAATACCTCATGGAAGAATTCCGGAAAGTACATCAGTTTAATGTTTTTAGTGTAAACCATCCCATACAACAAGCGTTGGTCGCCTATTTGGAAAATGAAGAAACCTATTTGGGTCTGGCCGCTTTTTACCAACAAAAACGCGATTTGTTTTTGGAAGGTATTAAAGATTCCCGCTGGGAATTTACACCGGCTTCCGGCTCTTATTTTCAGTTATTGTCCTATACAAATATTTCCGCGGAAAAGGATGTGGATTTCGCCAGAAGGCTTACCATCGAGCATAAAGTTGCCTCCATTCCCACTTCTGTTTTTTATGCCACTGATGAAAATCCCAAAGTTTTGCGATTTTGCTTTGCGAAAACCGATGAAACCCTAAAAAAAGCAACAGATATACTACAACAATTATGAACGAACGATTAGATGTAGCCTTGATACAGGCTCCCCTGGTTTGGGAAAATGCAGAAGAAAACCGCCGGTATTTTACCGAAAAAATAAATACTATTTCCGAAACGATGGATTTGATTATCCTCCCGGAAATGTTCACGACAGGCTTCACCATGAATGCCAAACCCCTTGCTGAGACCATGCAGGGAGAGACCATTTCATGGATGCAGGATTTGGCCAAAGAAATTCAAACGGCCATTACAGGAAGTATTATTATGGAGGAAAATGGCAACTATTACAACCGATTGCTGTTTATGCATCCTTCCGGAAAAATAGAAACCTACGACAAAAAACACCTTTTCACGCTCGCTTCTGAAAATGAAGTCTATACTGCAGGAACAAAAAAATTAATTGTCGAATTAAAAGGTTGGAAGATTTGCCCTTTGGTCTGTTATGACCTGCGTTTTCCGGTTTGGTCACGCAATAAAGAAAATTATGACTTTTTGATCTATGTGGCTAACTGGCCGGCAGCACGCACCGCTGCCTGGGACATTCTTTTACAGGCAAGGGCCATTGAAAACATGGCATATTGCGCCGGCGTAAACCGGGTTGGAACAGATGGCAAAGGATTTGAATATGTGGGGCACACCGCTATGTATGACGCACTGGGGGAAAAAATATCCCGGGATTTAATGGAGCAGGAAGGAATTGCCAGAGTGACATTACATAAAACACATCTGGAAGAAAGCAGGAATAAATTAAAGTTTTTGGAGGATATGGATGCCTTTGAAATGTAATCGGTTACTTTTTTTAGAAGCAGGAAACATTAGAAATTTAAAAGGAAAAAAATCCTAAAAACACCTTTATTTTTTTCAATTAAAAAAACTATCTTTGCGCCTTGAAAAAAGCCTCCTTTTTTCTGTAAAGACAAAAAAGGTTTTTAGATTATATAATTTGCTAAACAATAAATAGTTAACTATGTCAAAAGTTACAGGTAAAGTTGCTCAAATCATTGGTCCGGTTGTAGATGTTGTATTTAACAGCGGTTCTGAATTGCCAAGAATTTATGATTCCCTTGAAATTGATACCAAAAACGGTATACTCGTCCTTGAAGTTCAATCACACGTTGGTGAAAACACCGTGCGTACAATTTCTATGGATTCTACTGATGGATTAAGCAGGGGAGTTGATGTTGTTGCTACCGGAGCACCAATTCAAATGCCGGTGGGAGATGATATCTACGGAAGATTGTTCAATGTAATTGGTGATGCCATTGATGGTATTCCTCAGCCTGCTGGAAAAACACGATTGCCAATACACAGATCTGCACCAAGATTTGAAGATTTATCTACTTCTTCTGAAGTATTATATACTGGAATTAAAGTTATTGACTTAATTGAGCCTTACTCAAAAGGTGGTAAAATTGGATTGTTTGGTGGAGCCGGTGTTGGTAAAACTGTATTGATTCAAGAGTTAATTAACAATATTGCAAAAGG
>JBGTDF010000116.1:0-7941 GCA_041748455.1 Planktosalinus sp. | reverse complement strand
GGTTTAATGTATTTTCCCTTTCATCGTTAGAGCCTGAGAAATTGCTTTTTCCCCTGGCACGCCCAATGGCATCTATCTCATCGATAAAAATGATGGAAGGTGATTTTTCTTTTGCTTGTTTAAATAAGTCCCTAACCCTGGAAGCTCCTACACCCACAAACATTTCCACAAAGTCAGATCCTGACAGGGAGAAAAACGGCACTTTTGCTTCACCGGCCACTGCACGTGCAAGTAAGGTTTTTCCTGTTCCGGGAGGTCCTACCAATAAGGCGCCTTTTGGGATTTTTCCCCCAAGGGCTGTGTATTTATCAGGGGTTTTTAAGAAGTCCACAATTTCTTGTATTTCTTCTTTAGCACCCTCCAGACCTGCAACATCTTTAAAAGATGTTTTTACGTCTGTGTTTTGGTCAAACAGTTTTGCCCTTGACTTTCCTATGTTGAATATTTGTCCGCCTGCACCGCCGCCTGCACCTGATGACATACGTCTCATAATGAAAATCCAGATGGCAATAATTATCGCAAAAGGAAGAAGTGTAAGTAAAACATCGCCCCAAACATTGGATTCTGTGTCATAAACAACCGCAGTATCCAGATTGTTTTCTTGTTTTGTTTTTCGTAATTCATTTTCAAAATTCTGAAGATCCCCAAATTCAAACTGGTAAGCAGGCAAATTGGAAGAAGGCAGCAGTTGGTCTTTAGCATTGCGTGTGTGTACTTCTTTAGCCTTTGCCTCTTGGGTCAAAAATACTTTTGCCTGATTTTTATTTACAATAACAACTTTTTCTACATCACCGTCAGTTAAGTATTGCTGAAATTCCGCGGGGGTTGTTTTTGCCGGTTCAGACCAGGACCCACTGCTGAAAAATTGAATACCAAGAAAAATCACAATGATCATTCCATAGATCCAATAAGCACTAAATTTTGGTTTAAGGTCCTTGTTGTCAGGGTCTTGTTTGTTTTTTTCCGGTTTCTTTTTATCGTTTGCCATTAAATGGTAAATTATTTTTTAATAACTGGTTTCAATTTTAACTGTTTTTGCATCGCCCCAAAGACTCTCAATATCATAATACTCGCGGATGTGCTTTTGGAAAACATGCACTACAACGTGCACATAATCCATCAAGATCCACTCTGCATTTTCAGAGCCTTCAATATGCCAGGCTTTCTCTTTTAAAGCCTTGCTTACTTTTTTTTCTATGGAGCTTACAATGGCGTTTACCTGGGTATTTGAGGTTCCATTGCAAATGATAAAGTAGTCACAAACCGTGTTTTCTATTTCTCTCAGGTCAAGGATTTCTATACTTTGCCCCTTGACATCTTCGATACCATTAATAATTTGGGTAATTAATTGATCTGTTTCGTTTTCTTTTTTGGTCATTAAAACAACTATTTTTGCAAAGTTATTACTTTTTTATATTCTAATAACTTTCTATATTATAAGATTAACCTAATTTTTATGCTAACATACAAAATCAGTGCCACGCCGTCTACTAATTTGTACTTAAAAGAGTTAATAAGAAAAACACCTTTTCAAGAGGAAATTCTGGTGCTTACCCATAACCAAACCATGGGTAGGGGACAAAGGGGAAATACATGGCATTCCCAAAGCGGCAAAAGCCTTACATTTAGTATTCTAAAAGATGTTTTTGGTTTAAAAATCAAAGACCAGTTCTATATAGCGATGGCAGTATCTTTAGCAATAAAAAAGGTATTGGACAGCTATAAAATTCCTGAAGTAAAAATAAAATGGCCTAACGACATTTTGTCATCCAATAAAAAACTTTGTGGCATACTTATCGAAAATACCCTAAAAGAAACCGGCATAAAATCCAGTATTGTCGGGATAGGGCTGAATGTAAATGAAACAAATTTTGATAATTTGCCTAATGCTGCTTCCATGAAAATCTTGACAAATCTAACGTATGATTTGGAAGAAGTTCTCAACAAAATCATCGATGCTTTGGCATTTTATTTTCAGTTTTTAAAGGAGAACCAATATAAAGAATTGAAGGATATCTATCTTTTACATCTCTTCGGAAAAGATAAAGTAAGTCATTTTAAATCTGCAGAAGGGTTGCGCTTCAACGGAATTATAAGGAGTGTTTCCTCCATTGGAAAACTTCAGGTGGAACTGGAAAATGAAACAATAAAGGAATTTGATTTAAAGGAAATTGAAATGTTGCTTGTGGGTAATTGAGTTATTTAGTTATTGAGAAATTGAGTAAAAAAGAAAATTCAAAAAATTCCGGGGATTGAGCGGAGTCGAAATCGGATTTTTAATGGAGTTATTGGAGTCAAAAAATCTCCAACAGAAACTCATTAAATAAACTTATAACTTCTCTAAATTATCTGTCAGGGTTTCTAAAAACTTAGAGATAGGTCCTTTGATCATCATGGCCATCATGGCGTTAAACTCGCCATTAAAAAGCAGTTGCGCGTGAGAGGTATTTTCTGAAACCTCTTCTATATTTGCAGTTAACGTAAAAGGAATTTTATCGCTAATAGCTCCTAAAACAACTTTATGAGGAGCAGATAGTTCTTTGGTTTCCAAAGCAATTTCCGGCATTCCCTTTAATGCAAAGACAAATGCATTTTCGCGTATAAGTTCAAACTTACTGATGTTTTCAGGCATTAATTGCTCAAAATTTTTGACATCACTTAAAAATGCAAATAATGCTTCAGCAGATTTAGTAACGGTTATTTTTTTTCCTTCTAAATTCATAAGTGATTTTATTTATTCCATTCCGCCGGATTTTCCCTCCAGGACTGTAATGCTTCTATTTCTTTTTTGGAGATGTAATTTGATTTTTCTGCTTGCATCAACAGATTTTCATAGTCACTCAATGTGTGCAGGTTTATTTTTTCTTTTTTGAAATTTTCATTGGCAATTTCAAAACCATAGGAAAAAATAGCAATCATTCCTTTTATATTCGCTTTTGATTCTTTAAGAGCAGCAACAGCATTTAAACTACTTTTGCCTGTACTTATAAGATCTTCCACAACTACGACAGACTGATTTGCTTCTATAACCCCTTCGATTTGGTTTTGTCTGCCGTGGCCTTTTGCTTCTGGTCTTACATATATAAATGGTAAATTTAAATAGTCTGCCACAAGCATTCCTATGCCTATTGCCCCGGTTGCGACACCCGCGATTACATCAGGTTTGCCATAAAGTTCTTCAATTTGATTGGCAATGTTTTCCCTTAAATAATTCCTAATGCTTGGATATGAGAGAGTTATCCTATTATCACAGTAAATAGGAGACTTCCATCCTGATGCCCATAAAAAAGGGTTTTGTGGTTGTAATTTAATTGCATTTATTTGTAAAAGCAATTCGGCTGTTTTTTGAGCCGTTTCTTTATTCAAAATCATAATGCAAATGTATAAAGTTTTTGTGAATGATAAACCAATATTTCTGACCACAGAAATGGTTTTCGATAAAAACGCAAGGTGTTTTCCGCTTAAAGGTATTGATTTGGAAACAGTTGTAAAGAAAGTAGCCCGGGGAAAATGGGAGGAAGTTTATTTGTACCATCCCAACGAAGAAAAGTTGCTTCAAAAATTTAAAAAGAAAATTCCTGTAGTGGTAGCTGCGGGAGGTCTTGTTATCAATGCGCATGGCGAGATCCTTTTTATAAAAAGAAACGGTAAATGGGATTTGCCAAAAGGTAGGGTTGAAAATGGGGAATCCATGGAAGAAGCTGCTCTTAGGGAAACCGAAGAAGAAACCGGTGTCAAGGATTTAAAAATCACAAAGTCCTTGCAAATTACCTACCATATTTTTAACCGGAACGATAAAATGAAACTTAAAGAAACGTATTGGTATGCGATGGAGACTTCTTATACCGGTCCGTTACAACCTGAAAAAAGTGAAGGTATTAAAAAAGTTGCATGGAAAAATGAAAAGAAGGCCCAAAAAGCATTACTAAAATCCTATGCTAACATCAAGGAGCTTTTTTATCAGAAAGTCTAATTCATAATCCTATAGATAGGGTACCGCATATGTGCTTTTTCATAATGTGGCGATTTTTTATAAAGCCAGTCTAATTGCGCATACCAATTTTCCTTAAACGTGACATCTATTGCTTTTTTAGATTCAAATTCTATCTTTATCTTCGGGTTTTTCAATAATAAATCCTCAGCAATTTCTTCAAAAACATAAGGACTAAATCCTTCTTTTTGTTGCAGTATGGTATCAAAAAAATTCCAGTTAAAAAAGGAGTCCACAGATTCCGGCTCCAGGGTTTCCAGAAGGTACTTTACGCCGGGTTGGTTGGTATGAACAATATAATCGCCTTCAGATACATTTAATTCTTCGGTTGTTTTAGATATGGTAGTGTTGTAGTGCAAATAATGCCCTTCAAATGGTGTAGTGCGGGTTTCAAATTTTTCCATGCGATACACTTCCACAGTAATAACAGTGTCTTTTTCTATGGGATTCATTTTTATATTATTTATTTCCAACAAATGAATAATATTCCACCATCCTTTTGGAATGATATAGGCTTTTGGGATAGTTATGTGGGAAGTAGGCTTAAAGTGATTGTAATAACTAACGGGTTTTATAAATGGTTTTTCCCTGTCATAAAACAAGCGGTCTTTTCCGGTAACATTGCTTTTCTTGTAGCTACTTTCATAGCCTTTGAATTGTAAGGTAGTAACTTTTGAACTGTCTATTTTCCATTGCACGGGGTATAAATCCCTCGTTTTGTATTGCAGATAGGCATTTTTGCGTAAGTCTTTTATTTGTTGGTAATTCTTATCCGTTATTTCAATCATGCTTTTCATTATTTCATAAGTTCCTTCCACACGATTTTTATAAGGCTTCAGCATATGGGTTTCAATCATAAGCCCAAAAGTGTCAAATAAAGCAGCATAGCCTGTTGAATACCGCGGGTAGTCCATAAACTGGGTAAACCCTTTTTCAGGTGGGGAGTTGAACACATTTACATAAGGGGTGATATCCCAATTTTTTTCAGACAATGATTTTTCAAGTGCAGGAATAAGAAACGTATGCAGGTAATTCCCTGTATCCCCTCCCATTTTATTATGCTGGGTGAATAAATGGGTAAGGGTGTATTGATAATCTGCGCCATTGCTCACGTGATTGTCAATGAATACATCCGGGTTAAGCATGTGAAATAGCTCAGCAAACGCCTCGGTATTTCTGGAGTCTGTTTTAATAAAATCCCGGTTGAGGTCATAATTTCTCGCGTTTCCGCGAAAGCCATATGCTGAAGGGCCATTTTGATTGACCCTGGAAGTACTGTTTCGGTTTAATGCACCGCCTATGTTATATACGGCAATTGCGGCAATGAGTGTATTTTTAGGAGCATTCATTTTACCTTCAGCCAATTCTTTGAATAAAGTCATAGTGGCATCTATGCCATCCGGCTCGCCGGGATGAATACCGTTGTTGATTAGAAGGGTCGCTTTAGTGTGTTTTAATTTTTTTAAATCAAAAGTTGCTTCCGGGTTAAAAACTATAATATGCAGAGGATAACCTGCATCGGTTGTTCCAATTTCCATTAATTTAATGGTGCTGTAATTGAGATCCAGGTTTTGATAAAATGCAATAACATCCTTATATGCGGGACTTTCGCCGGTTTTATTTTCTTCGTGGGGTATAGTTGTCTTATTGGAATCTTGCCCTTTTAGCAAATTAAAACCTGCGAATACCATAAAGAATATCATTAATATATGTTTCATATCTTTAATTTTATTATAAAAATAGAGGTTGAGCATGAATTTTAACATAAAATAATTTTTATTGTTAATTTTTTTTAAAGTATATTTGATTAATATAAACTAAAATTATTCAAATTATGAAAAAAATTACATTTGTAATTACACTTGGTCTTCTAGGTCTGTTTGCACTTAACGGACAAACCATTGTAAAAGAAAGTGGGTCTCTACCTATTACTGGAGATCCAGTATTTAATGGCAACTCCACAATGGGTGCTTGTTTAGGAATTCTTGCAGATTATGAGAATACTTCTCCTGCTGGTAATGGAGGACCATCTCAAAGTTTTGAGGCTGCTAACGCAGCGTTTGATTCTGAAATGGCAGATGATTTTGTTGTTCCGGGAGCTGGACAAGCTACCGTTTGTCAAGTTATTATTACTGGAACTTACACTGCTGTTCCATCCGGAGCAGGCAATTTAGTCCTGGTAAGAATTTATGATGACAATGGAGGGGTTCCTGATAATGAATT
The DNA here is from genome assembly GCA_041748455.1 of Planktosalinus sp. Taxonomy (GTDB): domain Bacteria; phylum Bacteroidota; class Bacteroidia; order Flavobacteriales; family Flavobacteriaceae; genus Planktosalinus. The sequence goes on along the minus strand of JBGTDF010000116.1, from coordinate 1,727 downwards.
ATTTTTTGATTTTTTACCTCTAACTGCGGCTGATCCGGGCTTAACGGGTACTATTACAGTTCCACTTACAGGTGCTCCGGCATTAATGGGTGGTACTAAATACTGGATGAGTGTTCAATTGGACATGGATTTCACTCCACATGGTCAATTTTTCTGGAGTACTGCAGCTGATGGTAACGATGATCCTTATGTATTTCAAAATCCAGGCGATGGTTTTGCGACAGGATGTACTAGCTGGACATCAGGACAAACTTGTGGTATAGCAGGTGGAACAGGACCAGACTTATTAATGAGTATTAGCTTTAATGAAGCTTTAAGTATCGATGATATTAATTTAAATAAAGCTGTAGTGCTTTATCCTAATCCTGCAACAGATATAATTAATGTAAGAGTTAATGGCGCTGAGATTTTAAGTGCTTCTGTTTATGATATATTGGGTAAAAACACAGGGGTTTCTCTTTCAAATGGCGCTATTGATGTAGCTAGTCTTTCAAGAGGTGTTTATATGCTTACTGTGAACACAACTGCCGGTACTATTACCAAGAAAATTGTTAAAAAATAATCCCTTTTAGCTTAAAACTTTAAAATCCCGGCTCTTGCCGGGATTTTTTTTTCATTTTTTTTCATTTTTTTATAAGTTAAATTTTTTAAGCATGTATTCTTTAAATATTAATAAATTATATTTTATATTTTTAATTAACATAAAAAATGAGTAATATGTAAATTTCTTAATATTTTATCAGTCAAATTAGAGCTTTAGGAGCTTTAAGTATTTTCATTTCTGTAAAATTTAGTTATATATTTGGGTTACTATAAACTATTAAATTTTACAATTATGAAAAAAATTACTTTATTATTTTTATTTGCAATTTCAGCAACTGCCTTTTCGCAAATTAGTCTTGTGGAATTAAATGTGCCTTCTGAAGGTGTAACTATTAATCAAAATCAAATCCTTATGGATCCTTGTTCTTCTGAGGTTCCAACTAATGCACTTGAAAATGGCTTGTTTTTTGGTGGTGCTACTAACCAGCGATTAGCCGTAGATCTAAATGTTGCTGCAGACGTTGTTTTTTCTATTGAAACAATTACAATTAATGTTGCAGGACAAGCAACAAACTTCTCCCTTACTTTTTATGATGATGCTGCTGGCTTTCCGGGTGATGAAATTGTAACTCTTGACGCAATAATTGATTTCTCTATTGAGGAAGTGTTAATTGGGAATAACTTTGGTTTTGATTTTTATACATATACTTTTGAACTTTCAAGCCCACTTGAATTAAGTGGTATGACAGGAACAGGTTCCATATATTGGATGGAAGCTGTAAGTGATGCAGTTGCTTGGGAAGCTACAACAGCTAATATTAATGGATTGCCTTTAGCCTTTAATAATGACAATACAGCAGGTGAATGGTCCATAAGTCCAGCAACTGAATTGGTTTATTCTTTTGCAGGAGATTGTGAGTCACTTAGTATAGTTGACAATCTTCAATCATTAGTTTCTATTTATCCTAACCCAAGTTCAGATATCTTAAATGTAAAAGTTCCTTCATCAGTTCAAATCAATGAAGTTGCCTTGTTTGACCTTTTAGGAAGAAATACAGGTGCTGTATATGCTAATGGAAGTGTTGATATTTCAAGCTTGAGCAAAGGTGTTTACATGCTTACTATAAATACAACCGGTGGTTCTATTACCAAGAAAGTTGTGAAAAAATAATTTTATCTTAAAT
>JBGTDF010000115.1:0-1553 GCA_041748455.1 Planktosalinus sp. | reverse complement strand
GGACTGCATTTTTAACATTGATTTATATACAGGAAAAACAAGTCATCAAACAATTAGTACAATTTAAAAAATGATAATAAAAATAAAAAACACTTCGAAACACGAACTACCGGCTTATGAAACCATCGCTTCTGCAGGAATGGATCTGCGGGCAGCAATACAGGAACCCATAACATTGCAACCTTTGGAAAGAGCAATTATAAAAACGGGATTGTTTATAGAGCTTCCGATAGGCTTTGAAGCGCAAGTGCGTCCCAGAAGTGGCTTAGCTGCTAAAAAGGGAATAACCGTTTTAAATGCCCCGGGAACCATTGATGCAGACTATCGGGGAGAAATAGGCGTTATCCTTGTAAACCTTTCTAACGACACCTTTACCGTTGAAAATGGCGAGCGCATTGCCCAACTTGTTATAGCAAAACACGAACGTGCTGATTGGCAGGAAGTAGAAACTCTCTCAGTAACACAAAGAGGGGAAGGTGGTTTCGGCAGTACAGGAACCAAATAATTCCCACAAAAGCAGGAATCTAATGAACAAAGTTTAAAAATTAATTTTAACTAAAAGATACCCGCCTTCGCGGGCATTTAATATGAAAATAATAGTACCAATGGCAGGCCGCGGAAGCCGCTTGCGCCCACACACATTAACCATTCCAAAACCCCTGATTCCTATTGCAGGCAAACCCATAGTCCACCGCCTGGTAGCCGATATTGCAAAAGTATTGAACCGGCACATTGAAGAAGTGGCCTTTATCATTGCCGAGGATTTTGGGGAAGAAGTAGAAAAAAACCTAATTGAGATCGCTGAAAATCTTGGCGCTAAAGGGACCATTTATTATCAGGATAAACCTTTGGGGACAGGTCATGCGATTATGTGTGCGAAAGATTCCCTTGATGGTCCTTGCGTTATTGCTTATGCAGATACTTTGTTTCGGGCTGATTTTACCTTGGATGAAAATGCAGACAGTGTTGTCTGGGTGAAAGAAGTGGAAAATCCGCAGCAATATGGCGTGGTAAACTTAAATAACAATAACCAAATCATTGGCCTTGTGGAGAAACCCAGTGAATTTGTGTCCAATCTGGCGGTTATAGGCATTTACTTCTTTAAAGAAGGCGAGGCATTAAAAGAAGAATTACAAGCCGTTCTGGACGCTAAAATGATGCATGGCGGGGAATACCAAATCAACGACGGTATTAAAGCCATGATGGAAAAGGGAAAAATATTTGTTCCCGGCAAAATTGACGAATGGATGGATTGTGGCAATAAAAATGTAACCGTGGAAACCAACACCAGGATGCTGGGCTTTCTTTCACAGGAGCGAAGTCCTTTGATTTCCGCTTCGATTAAAGAAGAAAACGCAACGATTATTGAGCCTTGCTACATTGGGAATAATGTAAGTATAAAAAATAGTACGGTAGGACCAAATGTCTCACTAGGGGAAGGTTGTGTGGTGGAAAGTAGTAAAATTGCCAATAGCCTGATACAAACCAACACGACAATAAAAAATGCCACCTTAGACAATGCAATGATAGGAAATCACGTTACCTTTGATGGG
>JBGTDF010000114.1:0-4631 GCA_041748455.1 Planktosalinus sp. | reverse complement strand
ATCCGAACTTGCGGGTTTAAGGTATAAGCGTGCGGCAGCTGGGGGTTTAACCGTTTAGACTGATTTATAAATATCAGAATTTATGTAACCAAAAAAAATAGTATAACCTTAAAACTTTGTTATATACAAGTTTTTTATTTATTACTTTCTTAAAAAATAATAGTGATAATGGAAATTTACTCTGAAAGACTAAAGCGATAAATAATCTGTCCACGTTGACCCGCAGGTGCTTTGGGGTCACTGTTGAATTTTGTTTCCAATGCTGCCCTTCTTGCTGGGTCTGTCAGGCATTTTGAATTGTTTGTTGTTCCCCTAACTCCGGGTACTGCGCTGGTGACGTTTCCGTTCCTGTCAACTGTTATATCAACCACAACTATACCTTCCTGGTTGCAATCCTGTACAAATATCTTTTTATTGATTGCCCTTCTTCCGACAAGCAAATAATTGTCGTCGCCGTCCAGTCCTTTTCCAATTCCGTAGTAGCTACTGGCGTTGGGGTCGCCTTCAGGGCTTCCTTTATCTCCCGATTTGTTATCATTTCCTTCTCCACCTGTTGTTTTACCATCTGATTTTTTCACACCACCAATTAAGGCATCTAAATTTGCTTTTTTATCAGCCTCTTCTTGCTTTTTTTTCTGTTCAGCAACTTTTGCATTGGCTTCGGCTTTCGCTTGCACATCTGCTATTTCTTTTTGCTTTTGTATGGCAATTGCTTCTGTATTATCAGCGGTTAAAACATTTTCTGAAGATTTACTGGAAGTTGTAGGCTCTGATTTAGTTTCTTCAATTTGAGGCACGACATCTCTTGGTTCAGATTTTATCGGTTCTGTAGGTTGCACATCTCCACTACCATAATCCGTTGTACCAAAATTTACGGCAATTCCCTGCTCCAGTGGCGGGTCTAAATATTTAAGACCAAACATAAAAAGCAACAAAAGAATCACCACGTGAATAACCACGGTGATGGTAAAACTCTTTTTCTCTTCTTTTGTTTCCAGTAATGCCATAAATTGTACTTGTATTATTTGCTAAAACTAGTTGGGTCGTACGGCAAGAACGATTTTAAATTTATTCCTGTTGGCGATATCCATAATTTTTACGGCACTTTCGATAGGTACCCCTTCTTCTGCCCTTAAAATTATAGTAGGTTCGTCTATACCACGCAAAAGCGATTTTATATTATTCTCTACCCCACTCTCTTCTATCCTTACTTTATTGACATAAAAATCCAGGTCTTTTGTAATACTCACCGACAGATTTTGTTGGTTAGAGGTTTTGCCCTTGGCCTGAGGAAGTATTAAATCCAATGCATCAGGGGTGATCACTGGTGAAGTGAGTAAGAAAAAGACCAATAATAAAAATACAATATCGGTCATGGAACTCATACTGAAATTAGGATCTACTTTATTTCTTCCTCTTAAATTCATATTAACTAGGTTCGTTTAACAAGTCCAAGAAATCTACTGCATTAGCTTCCATACTGTGTACTACTTTATCTGTGCGCACAACAATGTGGTTGTATCCCATATATGCTATAATACCTACAATTAATCCTGCTACCGTAGTAGTCATTGCGGTATAAATACCTTCTGCAAGTACTCCCATTTCTGCCTGACCGCTACTTGTTGCCAATGCATGGAAAGCAAGTACCATACCAATTACTGTTCCCAGGAACCCAATCATAGGAGCAGCACCGGATATTGTCGCCAAAACGCTTACATTTTTTTCCAATTTATAGACTTCAAGTCTTCCCGCATTTTCAATGGCGGTGTTTATGTCTTCCAATGGACTTCCAATCCTGGAAATACCTTTAGCAGTTAATCTTGCAACGGGTGAGTTGTTTTGGGCGCAAAGAATTTTAGCTGCCTGAAGATTTCCGGAAGCAACATTCTCGCGTATTTGATGCATAAAATTCTTATCCACTTTGGAAGCTGCTTTTATGGCAAATAATCTTTCAAAATAAATGTAAACTGCAACAAATAGCAATACAAAAAGTATAGCAATAATTAAAATACCTCCGGTACCACCGCTTAAAACCAGATCAATTACTGAAAGTGTTTTCTCGACAGATTCCGGCTCTAATTCTTGTAAGGCTTCCTGAGCGCCTTCTTGCAAAAAAGTTGTTAGCATAATTTTGGATAAAAATTAATAGTTAAAGAGTTTTTTTAATAACGATGTGAAGATATAAAAATTGCTCATCTAATAAAGTGTTCTATAAAAATAAAACACAAGGCTCCTGAAATAAATCCGGCGAGTGCTAAAAGCGTAATATTCTTTAAATACCATATAAAATTTATACGCTCCATGCCCATTGCTGCAACTCCGGCTGCAGAACCTATTATTAACATACTTCCGCCGGTACCGGCACAATAAGCAATAAAATGCCAGGCTGCAGCATCCCTGGGAAAGTCATACATAGCCATAGTTGCCGCAACTAACGGTACATTATCCAGAACCGCAGAAAGGAAACCCAAGGCAATAATCACCACATCCATATTTGGGGAAAATGCTGTTAATGCTTCTGCTGCAAATCTTAAAGTGCCTACATATTCGCCATTTATTGTTCCAAAAACCAAACTCTCCAAAGCCGAAACTGCCAAAAGAATCCCTAAAAAAAATAGAATACTTGAAAATTCAATCCGGGACAATGCTTTACTGGCAGAATATTTGTATTTCTCGGTCTTGGTAAAATTCTTCACCGGCTTTACATATTCTGAAATGAGCCACACTATACTCAAACTAAATAGCATACCTATGTACGGAGGCAATCCTGTGATTCCTTTAAAAACAGGAACAAAAAGTATGGCCCCGAGGCCCACATACAACATTTTTTTACTGCTTAGTAAACGCTCAAATTCGTGATCTGCAAAATTGACCTTTCGAGAGGTCTCGCCTCTGAACGCTTTCATTCTGGAAGCAATTAAAAAAGGAACAACAAAACATAAAATGGAAGGTAAAATTACATACTCTGACAAACCTACTGCGGTTACTTTTTCATTTATCCAAAGCATTGTTGTGGTAACATCCCCAATAGGCGACCAGGCCCCACCGGCATTTGCGGCTATGACTATTAAAGAGGCAAACCAGATGCGGTATTCGTGCTTAGGAATTAGTTTAGTTAACAAGGTAACCAATATAATAGTAGCAGTAAGGTTATCAATAATTGCTGACATACAAAAAGCCAAAACACCCAATGTCCAAAGCAATTTTACTTTACTGGTGGTGGTGATGGCACTTTTTATTATATCAAAACCCCTGTGCAAATCAATAATTTCAACTATGGTCATCGCACCTATAAGGAAGAAAAGAATTTCTGCAGCATTACTGAAATGATGCATTAAGATTGATTTAAAACCTGACTGTTGTATCTCGGGACTGCCCAGTGAAGTATTAAATATAGTGCCTGTAGCATCAACAAGAGATACCATACCAAAATTGAATCCCAAGGCAATAACTGCCCAAAGTACGGTTGCCATTAACAACGCAGATACCGCCTTGTCCAACCGCAATGGATGCTCTAATGTAATGGAAAGATATCCTATAACGAAGAGCGTTATTACCAGTGCTATCATTAGTTTATAATAATTGCTTTAGGGCAATTTCAAAAGCTGTTTTGCTTATTCCTGTTTTGTTGCTACTATTATCAAAAGTGTTTTGTATGGCATTCTTGATGGTGATAGAAGTATCATTAAAAATGGCTTCATCTGTCATCTGAACCCGGCGCTCCATAAAATAAGCAAACACCCTTGCCATTCCGCAATTTGCAATAAAATCAGGAATTACACTCACTTTAGCATCTGCATATTCCATAATAGGGCCAAAGAATATTTCCTTGTCGGCAAAAGGTACATTTGCACCACTGCTTATCACTTCAAGTCCGGAGTCTATCATGGCATCAATTTGTGCTTGCGTCACCAACCTAGATGCAGCACACGGCGCAAAAACCTCAGCCTTTAGATGCCATATTTTTTCATTTATTTCCTTAAAGGGGAGCATATTTTCAGCAACCAATGTGTTACCGTTTTTGTTTAAAAATAGTTCCTGAATTTCTTTAAAACTGAACCCGTCTTCCTTGATCACCCCACCATCCCTGTCAATAATCCCTAATACTTTTGCACCCATTTGTGCCAAATAGTATGCTGCTGCTGAACCGACGTTCCCAAAACCCTGAACAATGGCTTTTTTTCCTTTAATGCTTCCACCATAGACATCATAATAATGGCGTGCAGCTTCAGCAACGCCGTAGCCAGTAATCATATCGGCAACGGTATATTTTCTGGTAACATCGGGCGAATAAACAGAATTTTCCAACACTTTTATCACCCCCTGACGCAATTGACCAATGCGGCTTATTTTATCAGCTTCGGTAGGTTGAAAGTGACCGGAGAAAACCCCTTCCTGAGGATGCCATACACCACAATTTTCGGTAATGGGAATTACCTCATGAATTTCGTCTACATTCAAATCACCCCCAGTGCCATAATAGGATTTTAATAACGGGGAAACCGCTTTATACCATCTCTCTAAAACACCTCTTTTTCGTGGATCAGCCGGATCAAAATTAATCCCTGACTTTGCCCCGCCAATAGAAGGGCCTGAAACCGTAAACTTAACTTCCATGGTTTTTGCCA
>JBGTDF010000113.1:0-5505 GCA_041748455.1 Planktosalinus sp. | reverse complement strand
TTTGATGAGGAACCCCTTGCAAGTGCATCCATCGGTCAGGTGCATCGTGCGGTATTGCGTTCCGGAAAAGAGGTAGCCGTGAAAATCCAGCGTCCCGGTATCCGGAAAAAGTTTTTTGAAGATTTGGATACCCTCAAGGATATGACAGATCTTGCCGTAAAGCATAGTGCTGTCGCAAGGAAATATGCTTTTGATAATGTACTGTCAGAACTCAGACACATCCTCTTACAGGAACTGGATTATAAACGCGAAGCGCAAAATCTCATTACTCTAAACAAGAACCTGGAGGAATTTCAAAATCTAAAGGTGCCAAAGCCTTTTTTAGAGTATTGCTCCCCTAAAGTGCTTACTATGGAATATCTGGAAGGAAAAAAGATTACTTCCATTTCCCCGATAAAAAAACTGGAAAACGATTTAAGTCCGCTGGCAGATGAGCTTGTGGAAGCTTATTTAAAACAAATAGTGGTGGATGGCTTTGTGCATGCTGATCCGCATCCGGGGAATGTGCATATTACAAGAGAGAATACAATTGCTCTTATTGACCTGGGCATGGTCGCTAAATTCACCCCGGAAATGCAGGATGATTTACTGCAGTTGCTCATTGCTATCAGTCAGAATGACGGAAATGCCATTGCAGATGCACTTCTAAAGATGAGCGAGGTTACAGAGGAAAGCAATGTGACGCTTTTCCGAAAAACCATTCATCAGGCAACAATGGATACCCAAATCACCAGTGCCAAAGAGTTAAAGACCGGAAGGATACTTATACAAATGAACCGCATTGCCGCTGCAAACGGCATCCACATTGCAGTAGAATTGAATATTTTAGGTAAAATACTTTTAAATCTGGATCAGGTGGTAGCAGCTCTTGCACCTGAATTTGACACCCAAAAAGCTATACAAAAGCACATCCATAAAATGATGCGGTCTAAAATGCTGCAGCAATTAAAACCCGAAGACCTTTTCTCGGTACTTCTGCAGACCAAAAAGTTAACCGAAAAACTTCCGGAACGTATCAATAAAATCTCTGAAAACCTCGCCAATAATGATTTTAAAATCAAACTCGAGGGCATTGATGAAAAACGATTTACAGACGGATTTCAAAAAGTGGCAAACCGGATTACCCTGGGCGTTATCATTGCAGCTATGATTATTGGTGCCGCGATGCTCATGCAAATACCCACAACATTTACCATTTTCGGGTATCCCGGACTTGCCATTGTTTTGTTTATTGTCGCAGCAGTAACGGGCATTGCGCTTAGTGTAAATATACTTTTGAAGGATGAGGATTTTAAGCTAAAAAAATAAAATACCTATTATCTTAAAAAAAGGAGTAGCTTTGTGGCCGATATATGATTAATTAAAATGATATATTCCTACTCTTTTTCTTTCCTAAGTTTCGGAAATAACCTTCCAAATCACATTTAAAGTTTAAGCAGTACAAAAAAGAATTCCTGTCCCAAAGACCAAGACAGCGAACCTTTTCTAATATATTTTGGTCTTAAACCAGTTACAATTATAATGACATTTGATAATTTAAATTTAATTGCCCCTATCCTTGAGGCACTAAAAACAGAAGGATACACAACCCCCACACCCATACAAGCGCAAACCATTCCCCTCATTTTAGACGGAAAAGATGTGCTGGGCGTTGCCCAAACGGGCACAGGAAAAACAGCAGCATTTGCAATACCCATCATACAATTACTCAGCTTGGACAAAAGTATGCAAGGTAATAAACGGGTCATAAGGACATTAGTTCTTACCCCCACACGCGAACTTGCCATACAGATTGCCGAAAGTTTTGAAAACTATGGCGATAAAACAAATTTAAAAAGCATGGTGCTTTTTGGCGGGGTCAACCAGCACAGTCAGGTTAGCCAGTTGCGTCAGGGAGTGGATATATTAATCGCTACACCCGGGCGTTTGCTCGACCTGATAAGCCAGAAATATGTACACCTGAACAATTTGCAATTTTTTGTTTTAGATGAAGCAGATCGTATGCTGGATATGGGATTCCTGAATGATGTAAAAAAAATCATCACTAAAATTCCGCAGAAAAGGCAATCCTTGTTCTTCTCTGCTACGATGCCCGATCCTATTGTGAAACTGGCAAACACCATTTTGGTAAATCCGTCTAAAGTAGAGGTAACACCGGTTTCCAGTACCGCAAACACCATTAATCAGGCGGTGTATTTTGTGGACAAAGAAAATAAAAAACACTTGCTTACCGAAGTATTGGCAAACAAAGCCATAGACAGGGCACTGGTTTTTACACGCACCAAACACGGCGCTGATAAAGTAGTGAAAGACCTGGTAAAAGCCGGTATTAAATCCCAGGCTATTCACGGTAACAAATCTCAGAATGCTCGTCAGCGTGCTTTGAGTAGTTTTAAATCAAAAGAAACACGTGTACTTGTCGCTACAGACATTGCCGCAAGGGGAATTGATATCGATGACCTTACCCATGTGATTAACTACGAATTGCCAAATATACCGGAATCCTACGTTCACCGAATAGGTAGAACCGGAAGAGCAGGTGCAGACGGTATTGCGATAGCGTTTTGTGATGCAGAGGAAAAAGCCTATTTAAAAGACATTCAAAAACTGATTGGTAAACAGATACCTGTTTTGGAAAACCACAATTTTCCTTTAGTAAACCACCACGTCGAAAAAACACCCCAACGACAACAACGCTCTTCAAGGGGTAGTAGTAACCGTAGAAGTAGATAATTTAAGTTCAATTAGTATTTAGCGGACTGTTAGCATTAAAAAGGAGTGCAAATAAATATGCAGTCCTTAAGTTGATTTAAAATAGTACTGCTTTTATAAAAAACTTATTCCGTGGCTTTTTGTGAAGTGGCGGTAACGGTGTTTTCTTTCCACTCTTTATACAACATAATATCTTTATGTACAAGGTTTAAACACAATGCGAGCACGGTGGCGTCATCGAGAAAACCTACAAAAGGAATGAAATCAGGTATAAGGTCCAGTGGCGATATTACATAGAGCAATGCAGCACCAATGGCAGATATTATATACCAGGGTGCGTGGGTGTATTTTTTGGAAGCATAATCCCGCAACATGGAAAACAACATTCTAAAATCCTCAAAATGCACTTTTAAACGTTGTTGGGTAGTGAATGTTTGCTCCAATTTTTCCTCCTTCGAAAATATATTATCTAAGTCTTTTTTGGTGAAACGCTTTTGTCTTTTATCCAACTCTTTCTGTGCCTCCTGTTCTGTTATCATGGGTAGTAAATTTAATTTCTGTAAATGTTCATACACAAATTTACTTTCTGAAAATTTAAAAAAATACAAAACGAAGTTAAATGTGATATGGATAGTTTGATATGATAAACGCCTTATTAAAATTCCAAAACACCTACCTGAAATTACAACTCAGCCCGCTCCACATATGGATAATTTTTGCGTTTTTAGAATCCCCGTCAAAAATACCATACAATCCTGAAGATGTTGAAAATTCCTGACCTAATGTAGATTCATACACTTCAATCACATAAGCCTCTTCCATAGCACCGCGGGTAGAACCAATACCAATTCCTGCCATCGTAGTGATTTTTTGTGAACTATCTAAAGTTTCCGTTATAAACCAACCCCCAAAAAGCCATTCCCCGTTTTGATTGGCATCCTGAAAAATTACCGTCAGACCATTATTCCACGCAGTCATTTTCAAAGGTCCGGCACCACATTCTTCATTGACTTGAATGCTATTAGGGGATTCCCCCAAAACATTTGTAAGCATCTCCACCATTTGTCCTTCAGCCATTCCAAAAGGCACTTCCCTTGTAGATCCAGTGTTACTATCCACCAATTGCAAGGCATTGGAAGTAAGCGCTAAAATAGGTTTGGTTACTGTTTCCGGAGAGGCATCCTTATTCTCCATTTCAGTTTCCAAATTGTTTTCCATTTCAGAAACAATATTTTCTTCGGAAGTGCCATTTCTGCAACTCAATAAAACAATAAAAAGGCATAACAATAAACATAGCTTTTTCATAAAAGGGGTTTTAGTTAGTGTAAGGTACTATAATTTTGAAAAATACGGTTTCTATTGCCAAAATTTCGTTGCTCCCACTACCCTCTGATGTCATCAGATGATGTAAATTTCATAATAAATTTCCATACAAAACAATGCTTTCCACAAAAATTAAAAATCCGTATATTGTCGTTTCGAAAATTTTAATACCAATCTTAATAATCAATTCAGCACCTATGAAAAAAAATGTATCCAAAAAAACAACCCCCATCCTCTTACTCTTATTCGCTTTTCTTCTATGTAGCCTTCCTTCGGCTGTATTTGCGCAAGGCATAACCTATGACCATGTAGCAAAAATGAATACCGTAACCGGGAGTGTTATTTCCGAAGATGGTAATTATGTCGCATATACAGTTAGTGTTCCGGCAGATGCTTTTAAAGAAAACTCCAGAAATGCAACGCATCTCTATGTACTGCATGTGCCCAGCGGGGAATCTAAACCATACTATACCGGGAATAATGTGAGCCAGGTTACCTTCCGTCCCGGAAAAGGAACTGTTGCTTTTTTAAGCAAAAAATCCTCAGACGATTTTAATGGTCTTTATGAGTTAAACTTAAATGGCGGAGAAGCAACTAAAATTTTTAGCCACACTGCAAACATATTAGGTTATGAATGGCAGGCAGATGGCAATAATATTGCTTTTATGGCGATGGAAGATGCTGTCAAACCGGCTTCCCCACTAACCTACTCCCCTGATTTTTATGAAGAAAATTTTACTATGCGTAGAGCATATACCGCAAATATAACAAACGCTTCTTCTCAAAGCAGAAAATTAAATGTGGATGGCTCTGTTTATATGCTAAGCTGGAGTCCTGATAAAACTAAAATAGCGGTTTCTGACGCACCCACTGCTTCTGTAGATGATTCTTTCATGAGACAAAGGGTAAGGATTGTAGACGCTAACACCGGAAATGTAATTGCCACCATCGACAATGAAGGAAAACTAGGCCAAATGTTATGGAGCCCTGATGGTCAAAGACTGGCACTTCGCGCAGCAAAAGATATGAATGATCCTATAGACGGACGTATTTTGATTGTAAGCGCTCAAGGCGGAAAACCACAAATCATAAATGCAGATTATAAAGGAAAATATGAGAATATCGCCTGGACATCTGCAAATGCCATTTTTTATTTAGCTAGTGAAGGAACGCAGTCTGTATTGGGAAGTATTCGTCCTGACGGAAGCGGAAACGAAGTGATTTTCAAAACCGGTGTACACCATATTACTTCGTACGCAAGAGCAGCAAACGGCGCAATTTCTTTTGTTGCAAGTTCGCCTGAACATCCTGCGGAAGTTTTTACACTTGCGACAACCCGAAATGCCAAACCCGAAAAAAGAACCAATCACAATACCTGGCTTAACGCCGTCCAACTGGGTAAACAAGAAGTTGTAAAATACATGGCAAGGGATGGTGCTTATGAAATTGAAGGTATTTTAATGTACCCGT
>JBGTDF010000112.1:0-1849 GCA_041748455.1 Planktosalinus sp. | reverse complement strand
ATTATTTACATATTTGTAGGATATAATTTTGCCGCTTTCTGTATCCCCAAACACAGATAATACTGTTAATTAAATTTATACCGGTAGTTAATGAGGTTTCTTATACCTATTTTATTTTCTTTTTTCCTTTCTTTTTCCCAGGAACATCAAATTCATGGTATTATAACCAATGAGGATAATGAACCCAGCTCTTATGTAACCATTCTTTTATTAAAAGCTATAGATTCTACTTTTGTAAAAGGTACGGCTACAGATAATTTTGGCAAGTTTTTGCTGGAATCTGTTCCCAAAGGAGATTATGTTGTAAAGGCAACATTTATTGGGTATGAAGAGGCGCAACTTCCCATCTCTGTTTTAGCTGATACAGATGTAGGAATAATTTCCCTCAAACAGACACACGATAGTTTAGATGAAATTTCCATAGTCGCTCAAAGGCCCACCATTCAAAGAGAAATTGACCGTCTTATTTTTAATGTGGAAAATACCCCGCTATCTAATGGTAGTACCTGGGAAATTTTAAAAAGAACCCCAAGTGTAATTATTCAACAAAACAGCATTACCGTTAAAAATCAAGCGGCAACTGTTTATATAAACGACAGAAGGGTAAATCTTTCTTCTGCTGAAGTACAAAGTTTATTAGAAGGCTTTTCCGGCGCTAATATTAAAAGTGTTGAAGTGATAACCAATCCATCAGCAAAGTATGACGCAGAAAGCGGATTGATTATAAATATTGTCACCAGTAAAAATATAACACCTGGGTATAAAGGCAATGTTTCTGCAAGTGTGGAACAAGCGATTTTTCCTAAATATCGAGCTGGGACAAGTCATTATTATAAAAATGACTGGCTAAATTTTTCTATTGACTATAGTTTCAACAAACGAAAAGAACATAAAAACGATTTGGGTGAAATCACTTTTTTTGAACCCGATAACAGAGTCAATTCCTTTTGGGAAACAGACTTTCAAAGAATTACCCGCTCAGAAACCCACATTATAAGCACAGCTCTGGATTTTACGCTTAGTGAGAAAACAACGATTAACCTTTCCGCTTTAGCGAATATTGAACCCGAAACAACCTATTCCAATACAGAAGTTGCAACTATTTTTAATCCGCAGAGACAATTAGATTCCCTTTTTACAACTGACAGTGGTTTAGAACTGAAGAAACATAACGTTGCTGTAGATCTTTCTGTAAGACACCGGTTTGATGCCAGCGGCACGTCTCTTTCGGCAAGTGCCCATTATACTGATTTTAATAATGAGCGCAATCAAAATGTAAATACCAATTATTTTTTACCCGATGGCGGGTTTTTGAGAAACAATAGCTTTTTTACAGACGCAAGGCAGCAAACATCGATTATGTTTGGACAAATTGACTTTGAAAAGAGCATGTTTGGTTTAAAATTTGAAACCGGGATAAAAGCTTCCAGAATAGAATCAGAAAGCGGCATTGACTTTTTTGATATCATCAATGATAATACTACTCCAAACGAAAATCTTTCGGACCTCTTTAATTATGACGAATCCATTTTGGCAGGATATGTAAATTTTTCAAAAGACTGGTCGAAGTGGAAACTACGATTTGGATTAAGAGGTGAGCAAACAGATGCGGAAGGAGCTTCTATTTCCTTAACCCAAAAAAGGGAATACAGCTATTTTGATCTATTGCCAAATTTGAGTCTGAACTATACTCCCAATCAAGACCATAGTGTCACCCTGTCTTATAAAAAGAGTATTGTAAGACCACGCTATGATTTGCTGAACCCTTTCAGTTATTTTATAAACGAAAACAATTTCAGTACCGGTAATCCGGAATTACAACCGGCAACTTCAGAACGGTATTCTATTA
>JBGTDF010000111.1:0-3068 GCA_041748455.1 Planktosalinus sp. | reverse complement strand
TTTACGCAACGCCTGAGACATTAGCCTTGCATGCAGACCCATTTTTGAGTCCCCCATTTCGCCTTCAATCTCACTTTTAGGGGTCAATGCGGCTACAGAGTCAATAACAACTATATCAATGGCCCCACTTCTAATTAGATTATCGGTAATTTCGAGAGCCTGCTCTCCATTATCTGGCTGGGAAATTATTAAATTTTCAATGTCCACCCCCAGATTTTGGGCATAGGTCCTGTCAAAAGCATGTTCTGCGTCAATAAAAGCAGCAATCCCTCCCTTTTTCTGACTTTCTGCAATGGCATGAAGGGTTAATGTTGTTTTTCCGGAAGACTCCGGGCCATAAATTTCTATTACCCTTCCTTTGGGCAAACCGCCCACTCCCAATGCAATATCTAACCCTAAAGATCCTGTAGAAATATATTCGACTTCCTGAATCGCCTGGTCACCCATTTTCATCACGGCGCCTTTACCATAGGTTTTGTCTAGTTTATCCAGTGTAAGCTTTAAAGCTTTTAATTTTGCTTCCTTTTCTTTCTCGTTACTCATCGCTTTTGTTTTTTATTAAATACATATCGCTAAATTAATACTTCTTTTCTATCATAACAATAATAATGCGCAACCTTTTAGTAGATTTCACATCTTCTAATTAAATACCTATATTGCATTAACAATGAAAACAGGTAAACGCATATTAATTTTAAATAGATCTGGTTTTACAATTGCTATTACTATAAACAGCAGTTGTAAAGTAGATGGTGGGTAATTCGTTGGTATTAATTAAGAAAGATAAAAAATAATTAAATATTAACGAATTAGCCATTCGAAAAAAAGCATCAAAATAACAATTTGATGCTTTTTTTGTTGACAAAAACTCCGGAATGCCTTACTTTTGCGCATGTTCTTCCACTTAGAGCACTATTATTTTCTCACTTAAACGTTTATAGCATGCAACTGTATAACACCTTAAGCGCAGAAGAAAGAGCCGGCCTTATTGATGAGGCCGGAAAACAGCGACTCACGTTGTCTTTTTATGCGTATGCCAAAATTCAAGACCCGCAATCTTTTAGGGATGCCTTATTTTTAGCCTGGAACCCTCTTGAGGTTTTGGGAAGAATATATGTTGCCAAAGAAGGAATAAATGCACAACTCTCACTGCCAGCAGACAACTTCTATGCTTTTAAAGACCATATTGAAACCTATGATTTTATGAAAGGCATGCGCCTGAACATTGCCATAGAACATGACGATCATTCCTTTCTTAAACTAACAATCAAGGTGCGCAACAAAATAGTTGCTGACGGTCTTAAAGACGAAACTTTTGATGTTACCAATAAAGGCATCCATTTAAAAGCTAATGAGTTCAATAAATTTTTGGATGATCCCAATACGATCGTGGTCGATATGCGCAATCATTATGAAAGCGAAATAGGTCATTTTAATGGTGCCATTACCCCTGATGTGGAAACCTTCAGGGAGTCTTTGCCCATTATTGAAAACCAACTTGCAGATCACAAAGAGGAAAAGAATATTTTAATGTACTGTACCGGGGGCATTCGCTGTGAAAAAGCCAGTGCATATTTTAAACACAAGGGATTCAAAAATGTGTATCAGTTAGAAGGCGGGATTATAGAATACACCAGACAAGTAAATGCTGAAAAACTGCAAAGTAAATTCATAGGGAAAAACTTTGTTTTTGATCATCGCTTAGGCGAAAGGATCACAGAAGATATTGTTTCCCGATGCCACCAATGTGGAAACCCATGCGATAATCATACAAATTGTGTAAATGACGGTTGCCATTTGCTTTTTATTCAGTGTGATGTCTGTAAGGCGCAAATGGAAAATTGTTGTTCTGAAGCCTGTCAGGATGTTATACACCTTCCGCTTGCTGAGCAGGTAAAATTGCGCAAAGGATTGCAAAGGGGAAATATGATTTTCAAAAAAGGAAAATCAGAGGCATTGACATATAAAAGTTCGGGGATTTTGAGGGATACTTCTTTGGCTGTAGCCGAAAAACCAATCCGCCAGCATATTTCCGTAAAGAAAATTTTAGTTGGAAAAGGACAGCACTACTATACTAAATCTAAAGTAGGGATGTTTTTAATTGAGCAAGGGGAACTGCAAAAAGGTGACAAAATCCTAATTTCAGGACCAACTACCGGAACAAAGGAAATCAAACTCAGCAAATTTTTTGCAAATGGCAAACTTGCAAACAAAGCAATTTTAGGAGACAAGGTGACCTTAGAATTACCTTTCCGTCTTCGGTTGTCTGACAAAGTTTTTAAAGTGGCGGAAGTGCTCCCATAGATTAATATGGGAATTTAAAAATTCATAAATCAAAAATGCTATCTTTACAAAAGAAGTATTTCAATTAATTGTATGTGATTCAATCACACGTTAGATATATAAAATATGGGCTGTACAAGCTGTTCAAGTAATACAGGAGGCCAACCAAAAGGCTGCAAAAATAATGGCACATGTGGCACAGACGGCTGTAATAAACTTACCGTTTTTGACTGGCTGGCAAACATGACCCTACCTGATACCCAACAACCATTCAATTATGTGGAAGTCCGTTTTAAAAACGGCCGTAAAGAGTTCTTTAAAAACGCAGACGGCTTAACACTGAGTGTGGGGGATGTGATCGCGACAGAAGCCGCATCAGGTCATGATATAGGGCTGGTTTCTTTAACCGGTGAACTGGTGCGTGTGCAAATGAAAAAGAAACGGGAAAAAATAGACGATTCCGGTTTAAAAGTATACCGAAAAGCGTCCCAAAGAGACATAGATATTTGGCAAAAGGCAAGGGACCGGGAAGACAGTATCAAAGTCAGGGCAAGACAAATAGCGATACGATTAGGACTCAGAATGAAAATCTCTGATGTGGAATTTCAAGGGGACGCCTCTAAGGCTATTTTTTATTACACAGCTGAAGAACGTGTGGATTTCAGGGAATTGATTAAAGAATTTGCCCAGGAATTCAATACCAGGATAGAAATGAAACAAGTGGGTTTCCGTCAGGAAGCTGCACGATTGGGGGGTATAGGGTCTTGCGGGCGCGAATTGTGCTG
>JBGTDF010000110.1:0-1999 GCA_041748455.1 Planktosalinus sp. | reverse complement strand
AAAAGATAATGGTAGGGGAATTCCGGTTGATCTACATAAAAAAGAAGGTGTTTCTGCTTTAGAAGTAGTAATGACTAAAATAGGTGCCGGGGGAAAATTTGACAAGGATTCCTATAAAGTTTCCGGAGGTCTTCACGGTGTGGGGGTTTCTGTTGTTAATGCCCTTTCAGAAAACCTGAAAGCTACTGTTTACAGGGATGGTAAAATCTGGGAACAGGAGTACAAATTGGGTAAGGCACAATATCCGGTTAAGTCTGTTGGGGAATCTGACGATAGGGGTACATTGGTAACCTTTAAGCCAGATGCCTCTATTTTTCAACAAACCATAGAGTTTAGTTATGATACTTTGGCAGGAAGAATGCGTGAGCTGTCTTTCCTGAATAAAGGCATCACGATTACCATAACAGATCAAAGACAAAAAAATGAAGATGGTACTTATGAGACCAATGTCTTTCATAGTACCGAAGGTTTAAAAGAATTTATTCGATTTCTGGATGGAAACAGGGAGCCAATCATAAGAAATATTATTTCCCTCGAGTCTGAGAAAAATGACATTCCTGTAGAAGTGGCGATGACTTATAATTCTTCCTTTAATGAGAATTTACATTCTTACGTAAATAATATCAATACCCATGAAGGGGGGACACACCTTGCCGGTTTTAGAAGAGGTTTAACAACAACTCTCAAGAAATATGCAGATGCTTCAGGTCTTTTGGATAAACTGAAATTTGAAATTTCAGGTGATGATTTCCGTGAAGGATTAACAGCTATTGTTTCTGTAAAAGTTGCCGAACCGCAATTTGAGGGACAAACAAAAACAAAACTTGGAAACAGGGAGGTTACCGCAGCAGTAAGTCAGGCGGTTTCTGAAATGCTGACCAATTATTTGGAAGAAAATCCGGATGATGCCAAAACCATCGTTCAAAA
The DNA here is from genome assembly GCA_041748455.1 of Planktosalinus sp. Taxonomy (GTDB): domain Bacteria; phylum Bacteroidota; class Bacteroidia; order Flavobacteriales; family Flavobacteriaceae; genus Planktosalinus. Next base: position 1,072 of record JBGTDF010000110.1, on the reverse strand, counting down.
AGTTGTACTTGCAGCTCAGGCAAGACACGCGGCAAATAAAGCACGCGAAATGGTGCAGCGCAAAACAGTAATGAGTATTGGCGGTTTGCCCGGAAAACTTTCAGATTGTTCAGAACAGGATCCTGCCGTTTGTGAAGTATTTCTTGTTGAGGGAGATTCTGCAGGAGGTACAGCAAAACAAGGAAGGGACAGAAACTTTCAAGCTATTTTACCATTGCGTGGAAAAATCCTGAACGTGGAAAAAGCCATGCAACACAAGGTTTTTGAAAACGAAGAGATACGAAATATCTATACAGCTCTGGGTGTTACAATTGGTACAGATGAAGACAGTAAAGCATTAAATCTAACTAAACTAAGGTACCATAAAGTAGTGATTATGTGTGATGCCGATGTCGATGGAAGCCATATCTCTACACTAATATTGACCTTCTTCTTCAGATATATGCGTGAACTCATAGAAGCAGGACACGTTTTTATCGCAACACCGCCTTTATATCTTATCAAAAAAGGGAATAAAAAAGCGTATGCCTGGAATGAGAAAGAAAGAGAACAAATTAATGAAGAATATGGAGGTAGCGCAGCTATACAACGTTATAAAGGTCTTGGAGAGATGAATGCAGAGCAATTATGGGACACAACCATGAACCCTGAGTTCAGGACACTACGTCAAATTACTATAGACAACTTAAGTGAGGCAGATCATGTTTTCTCCATGTTAATGGGTGATGAAGTTCCACCACGACGTGAGTTTATTGAAAAAAATGCAGTTTACGCAAACATTGATGCATAATTAATTTTTTTAAATATTTTAAAAACCTCAAGCAGTTATGCTTGAGGTTTTTTTTAGGGAAATATTAACCCCCTACTAGGGTTTTATTAAGATAAACTGTTATATATTCATTTATTACACAACCCACAAAATCTTAATAATGAAAAACCTAACCCTTTTTATTTTTCTATTCGCTTTTACCATATCCCATTCTCAAAATAAACTGGAAGATTTATTGGCTGCAGGTAAAGAAGATGCACAGCGATTTGCTGAGGCATATATAAGTCCCGCTGCAGAAGGGGT
>JBGTDF010000109.1:0-5881 GCA_041748455.1 Planktosalinus sp. | reverse complement strand
ACCAGAAACATAAAAGGCGGAATGGATCGTCAGAGCTTTTTTGTCATCACCTATGACAGCAATGGTAAGGAGCTGGACTCTAAAAAGATTGGGGAAACCCAGAAGTTTAACGGACAGTTTCCGGTGATTACCTTTTTTACGATAGACACCAATAACAACCGATGGGTGGCCTCTGTACAAACCAAAAGCACCACCACGGGCAAACCCACATCCTCTAAAGTGGAAGGAACCTGTATGTAAAACTTTTTAAAAACAATACTATGAAACCGCAACACACTATTGTTCTGTTATTATTTTTGGCAACCTGCCTTTTGAGAGCGCAATCTCAGGTACCGGATTATATGCAGCTGGTCAATAATTTTAATCAGGGCATCGAAAACCGCAGTTTCAAAGACATGAAACGCAATGCCGAAGACCTCATTAAATACTACAGTGATGACTATGCCGGGTATGCCCTTAACGGTTATTTTTTGGTTTGTCGCGGGCAGAACACCAATGCCGAAGCCCAGTTTCAGACGATGATACAACTTAATCCTTTTGATGCGGGTGCCTACGGACTCATGGCGATGCAGCATTTCATTATGAAACGCTATGACGATGCAGAGAAATACCTGCACTGGAGCTATCAGCTAAACCCGGCAGATTACACAACCACAAATCTTCTGAAAGATACTGATGTGGTTATCGATATGGCTTCACGTCCCGATTTAGAGGACTTCAAGAAAATGGTAATTCAGATATCCCAAAACTATCCGGTAAACGAACAGGCAGGACCTACATTAACACAGTGTTATCAAATGGCTAAAAACGGTGAGGCCTGCAACGGCCTGCAGCAGGCAATAGGTAAACTGAATACGTTTAAACCCCACAACCCGATGTTTGAAGTGCTTGGCGCTTACGCGAAAGCGTACAAAGACTATATGGCCTATGAACCAAAAAAAGCCATAGATGGTTTTGATCACTTTTTAAAACAGTCAGAACCACACAAAGAACAGTTATACTATCTAAGAGCAGTTTCTTACTTCGGCAAAGCATACATCAATGCTGCGGAATACCAGCACAACATTGCCCTTGTTAATATAAAACGTGCACTGGAAGAAGTAAAGAAAATGCCCGTGACCACCCAACTGGAAGCGCAGTTTTTACAGGCCAAAATCACCTATGAAAAGGAGTTGCAATTGTTTGAAGATATGTCACAAACCGGCTATAATTTGCTGGCTGCAGCAGACAAACTGGACGATGATTATTACCGTGCCCATGCCAATAATAGTATAGGCTCAGACCTTATATTTAGTATTCTGCCGGCAGACCAGGCTAAAGGCACAGAAATGCTTTTTACCGCTTTGCAGCAAGCTACTAAAGTTGGGGATGACGAGCTGTTAAATTCCATACGTGGAAATTACATGGTTGCATTGTACCAGCGGGGCAGGAAAGAGGAAGTGAAAACCATATTCCGGGAATTGTTTACGGATTTGATGAACAAAAAAGATTATATGGGTGCAGAAATCACCGCTAACAATATGGGGTTTTTAATGCTGTATGAAAATGAATATGCGGAAGCAGCCTCTTATTTTAAACAAGCGGTGGACCTTACTGAAAACTTCAAACAAACACTGACACCACCCCAGCGCATGGCATTGATGAACAACAACAGCAGTTCGTATTACGGACTTGTCATGGCGTATCAGAAACTAGGGAAGACCGCAGAGCTCTTTGAAACACAGGATAAAAACCGAAGCCAGTTCCTCAAAGAACGCCTGCAGCCCAATGCAACTCATGCCACCATTAAAGATGCGCAGCAACTTCTGGGCACTGACGATGTATTGTTGTACTATACCCTGGCAGGCCCCGGAGAAGTCATTATCAATGCCATAACACAAACCACTGCAAAAGTGTACTACAGCTATCCTATTGATGCGTGGATAGGAATGAAAAAACAATGGACAGACCGCACTAAAAAAGTGCCGCCCAGTTATAACTCGTTTATGCAGGGCTATGCCAATGATATCGTTGATGGTAATTTTGTGGTATACCAAACCAAGGAACAAAACTTTAATGCAGACGATTTTAAAACGCAGGTGGATTGGACACGACAGTTATTAAAATCAGACGACCCTGCTGTGGTAAATGCACGTACTGCCTTTTTAAAACACTGGTACCAGGTAACCTTGCAACCACTGGAAGGTTTACTGGCTACCAAAAAGAATATCATCATAAGTGCAGATAAAGAACTTAATTACCTGCCATTTGAGGCCTTTATAAAACCTTCGGGCAATTATCTGATAGAGTCACACAATGTGCGGTACATACCATCGGTAAGTGTATGGAAATTGCTCAATAACCGCAATTATCCTGCAAACCGCAAACCGGCTTTGGTAATGGGTGGTGCGTTGTATCAGCCCAGTGGCAATGTAAAAGGGACAGCACGCGGTATCGATGACTTTTATGCAATAAGTGAAAGCCTGAATGCCAAAATAGAACGCAACAACTTCAACTTTAAAGAAGAGCTTGAAAAAGTGGGCTTTGGCGGGGCAAGCTATTTACAAGGCACACTGGATGAGGTCCTGTTTGTGGGCGAACTCGACCCAAATATAAAAGTAGTCACCGGAAAGGATATGACCGAAAGTTACCTGAAACAACTGGATGCCAAAGGCGAACTCAAAAACTACAGCATATTCATGATTTCTTCTCATGGCTTTACCACTGATATTATCCCGGAATTCAGTGGGGTGATGATGACACAGCCCAATGCAGGCGATGGTAACGAAGATACCTTTTTGCTAGCTCCAGAGATTGCCAACTTAAAGTTACAGGCAGACCTTGCCATCCTTAGTGCGTGTGATACGGGCTTGGGGGCTTTGGTAGGTGGTGAAGGCGTCAACGGACTTAACTCGGCGTTTCTGGTGGCGGGGGCTAATAACACCTTATTGTCCCTTTGGCCGGTGAATGACAGCAGTACGGCACTTACCATGAAAAACCTATTCCGATTGGTGCTTATCGAGGGGCTGGACAGTTTTACGGCATTGAACACCATTAAACGCGCCATGGCAATGGGCGAGGGCGGGGAAGAACTCAAAAACCCAATGCACTGGGCACCCTTTTTATTGAGCGGAAGGTAGAGGACAGAATACTCTAGCCATGGTGGGATTAACGGTATATGATTAACGATTTAAGATATACGATTTCAATTCCTCATATAATCATTGGCAGTCATCACGAACTGCGAAAGGCGGAGAAGTAAAACTATTTCCGAATATCAAATTAATTGTTTTCTACTTTATTTTTCGCTCTTTAGTATGTTATATAAAAGCTTGCAGTCCTCATTATTGCTTAAAGCATTTATTAAATCTTGTTCAAACTTAGGGGTATCAAAATGCTCATATTTTTCATAAATCATTTCACAACGTTGATTTAATATTACTTCTGCATTGTTCATTAATTCAATATCTTGGCTAATTTTATCCATATCTTCTTCACTTGCAGATAATAAAAAATTCATAAAGTTTTCTTCTGCTTTTTCCTGATCAAGTTCTATGGATTCTTCCAACAGCGTTAGGAGTTGCGGGTGCAATTCGTTTAAAAAAGTATTCATACAATCACAAAGTTCCATGGAGGCAATATATGCTACAGCCAAATCCTTATTTTCTAGAGCAGATTGAGAATGACCTATGCTTACCAGGAGGATAATTAAAAGGAAAAAGATATTTTTCATGCGAGTTTCTTTTTTGTATTTGGGTTTTAGTTTTATTTTTTGGTCTGTAAAGTAAATATAGAGAGATTTCTAGGATTCTCTAGTTTTTACCTTGAAGATTGCTAATGGTATAGTGTTATCGGAAGGATTGGATTTGGAACTTACTTGTTTTAATCAAATTAGTTGCTGCCAAATCCGGATTTTACGTAGCAGAAATGTGAAAGTAGTTAGTCAAAGTAGAATGATCACTGACCATTACAACTGCTAATAAGCATTATGAACCTCTCAAAATCTTCTCCATTTTTCTGCCTTTAGCCAGTTCGTCCACCAGTTTGTCCAGATACCGCACTTGTTTGGTTAAAGGGTTTTCCAGTTCTTCAATTCGGTAACCACAAATAACCCCTGTGATAAGATGTACATTGGGATTTATTTTTGCTTTTTGGAAGAAGGTCTCAAAAGTTGCTTTTTCTTCTATAAGTTGCTGTAGTTTTTTAGTATCAAAACCGGTAAGCCATGCAATTACCCGGTGCAATTCCTCTTTTGTCCTGCCTTTCTTTTCCACTTTGGTAATATAATGTGGATATACGGAAGCGAAGGTCATTTTTGCTATACGTTCATTGTGTTCCGGTATTGCTTTCATAGTGGATTTATCTACTTGGTTAGGAATTTCAAATCCGAATTAAAGATATTAATAAAACTAATATCCCAAATACCTGTAACCTTACAGCTTTTCCAGGTCGGGAACCGTAAGTTCCTCCAGGTTCCATTGCGCCCTTTTTGCGCCGGCCCGGTAGGTACTTTCCAGAAAATCCAACACCGCTTTGCGGGGGTTACTGCTCTTTCGCACATCTTCATATCTTAAAAGAGCCATAGGACTACCATTGCTGTCTTGCCATCGGGCTATAGAAGGTTGCAGGGTTTCTTCATCTATGCCTTTTGGGGCAGGGTAGGTGTAGGAATAGTACATAGGCTCGGGCACGTTGGGGTCGCCGGCCCAAAACCCAAAACTGATCTGTTCATGCGAATACGTATCTTTTTCCAATACCCTGGCAGATGCATCCATAGCAGGAAGTTTTTTTCCTGAGAAGCGCGTGACCACCAAATCCAGATGGTGCCAGTAGATATGAACGGGACAGGATTTACCGTAAAACCTGCCACTGAATTCCTGCAAAATACTATTGTTCCATTGCATCAGTGTCCAGAATTTTTCAATGGCCTGCCAGTCATAATGGTGGTATTCGGTTAGTTGCTGAAATGGCGTTTCAATGCCCAAATCAAAGGGTTTCTCCACAAAACCCGTACTTAGGCCTGTTCCTTCAAGGGCGCGTGTGTATTCTTTATAAAAGTCAGCAATGTTGGGATTACCTGCAAGGGAGATTGTTTTTTCTTCCCCCGAACTTTGAGTAATAACCACTGCTTTCCTCTTTATGTTGAATTCCAGGGAAACACTTTCCAGTCCATCTTTCACCGGAATGGCAAATGTGCTAAACCCTGCAGGGGAGACATAAAGGGTAATAAACCACCAGTGGTTTTTACGCGGGGTGGAAGCAAGTCTAGTTTTTCCAAGTATCTGAAGGATAATGTGCAAGGTGATGCGGGTATCGTTCCAACTTTCAAAAGGTAATTCGGGAAGTGCTTTGTAAGACATAAGGTTTGTTTTTTTTTGTACAGGATGCTATTTTATAAAGTCTAATTTAGTAATTTTTAAATTAAATTGGAGTATATAAAACATACAAAACACCTGTTTTGAACGAAATATGGCTTGTTGTTAATGGATTCCAAATAAAAGCCGCACATTCACATATAAGTCTTATTTTTAAAGAAAAAAATTGCAAAGAGATAATCCCCATAGTCGTGTTGTCGTTACCGGGCTCGGTGTTGTTGCACCAAATGGTGTTGGTCTGCATGCCTTTACCAAAGCAATCCAAAATGGTACATCCGGCATTCAGTTCTTTCAGGAATTGAAAGATTTGAATCTTTCCTGTCAAATAGGAGGGATGCCCATCATCTCCGAAGAATTAAAACGCAACTACTTCACCGAACTACAATTAAAAAACTTCAACAGTAGTGGTATTTTATACGGCGTTATGGTCGGAATGGATGCCTGGAAGCACGCAGGTCTGGAAATAAATAAAAAGGAACCTGATTTTGATGCCGGGACTATTTTTGGTGTTGGCACTCTGGGTGTGG
>JBGTDF010000108.1:0-3577 GCA_041748455.1 Planktosalinus sp. | reverse complement strand
GTAGTAACAGTAATAGGTATAAATTTTTCCATTCCATAGCTATATTTACGAGAAGAAGGAGACGTGGGTTTTAGTAAAGAATACTCTTTCGAAAAAAAATCCCCTGCGATTATACACTTACTATTTCTTTTATTAAATTAGTAGTATGCCGGGGTAAATCACTATGACTGATGCGGTAATTAAAGAAAGAGACCTCTTGCAAGGCTATACAAATTTGAAGGAAGTACTGGAAGAGAAGCAATAAAACTTTTTATAATGGGAAATAGTAAAAGGATATCCAAAACAGAGCAAGAAACACTCCTAAGTACTTTAAAAAACCGTTTTGAGAATAAAATGCACCGCCATACCGGCCTGAATTGGGATTCGGTACAGGCAAAACTGGAAAAGCATCCGGATAAACTCTGGACCCTTTATGAAATGGAAAATACAGGCGGCGAACCCGATGTGGTCCGGTTGGATAAAACAACAGGCGAATATATTTTCCATGATTGTTCATCGGAAAGCCCATCGGGTCGCCGAAGTGTCTGTTATGACCGCGAAGGGCTAGAATCCAGAAAAGAACATCCACCCAAAAACAATGCTATCGATATGGCTGCAGCAATGGGTATTGAAATCCTAACAGTGGAAGAATACCGTGCCTTACAAGAACTGGGTCCCGTGGATACAAAAACATCGAGTTGGTTGGTAACACCCGAAAGTATCCGCAAAGTTGGTGGTGCTATTTTTGGGGATTATAGGTACGGTACTGTTTTTATCTACCACAACGGCGCCCAATCTTACTATGCTGCACGTGGTTTTCGCGGTTCGTTGCGGGTTTGATGACCAACTGACTTTCGTCATAGTTTTAAACATCGCTTTCTTTTATTTTCGTGCCATGATTAAAATGTTTTTCTAATTAGCTTTCTTTCTTTTTATACTTTCCTTTTAAGCTATTGAAAAACACAATCCGGATGGCATGAAAAAATCTAACCTTGATGTGTACTTTCTTTTACCGGTTAAAAACTTTATTGAAAAACAAACTTCTGTAGGATTGCTGCTTATTTTCTCAGCAGTAATGGCCATGTTGGTTGCTAATTCCCCTCTGGCAGAGCATTACCATAACTTCTGGAAACAATACATCCATGTAGGGTTCAATGATGCCGTGATCCAAAAAAGTATTTTGCACTGGATCAATGATGGCTTAATGTCCATGTTCTTTTTTTTAATTGGTCTGGAACTTAAAAGGGAAATTATGCATGGCGAACTTTCCTCTTTGCGTGGAGCCATGTTGCCCATAGCTGCAGGAATAGGAGGGATGTTGTTTCCTGCATTGTTGTTTTTGTATTTAAACGCCGGTACCGATGCCGCGGGCGGATGGGGAATACCAATGGCTACCGATATCGCTTTTGCATTAGGGATTCTTTATCTTTTGGGGGATCGGGTTCCGCTTTCTTTAAAAGTCTTTTTAACGGCAATAGCCATTATTGATGATATTGGGGCTGTGCTTGTAATCGCGTTCTTCTATACTTCTGAAATATCCATGGCTAACCTGGGGATGGGAGTCCTTTTTCTCGGGGTACTTTTGACAGCTAATTATATAGGCATTCGGAATACCTTATTTTATACCATTGTAGGTATTGGGGGTTTGTGGATGGCAGTGATGCTTTCCGGGGTTCACGCGACCATTGCTGCTGTACTCGCTGCTTTTTGTATTCCCACCAGCAGAAAAATTGATACCCCTTTGTTTTTGCGAAAAGTGAAATCCCTCGTCTATCAGATAAGAAAACAAGAAAAAATTGCCATAGTCAAAGAAATAGATACCAGCGATGCCATCACCAATACCATGGAAAAGTTTTCTTCCTTAACGGAAGAGGCCACGCCACCCTTACAACGTCTAGAACACGCATTACATAGTTTTGTGAGTTTTGTGGTTTTGCCCCTTTTTGCTTTTGCCAATGCCGGTGTTACTTTAGATGCCAATTCGTTTACCAATTTACAAACCCCGCTCGCGATGGGGATTGTATTCGGATTACTCCTCGGAAAGTTTTTTGGGATTGTGCTTTTTACCAAGTTAATGGTGGTCTTTAAACTTTGTAAGTTACCTAAAGGGGTACAATGGAAACACGTCTATGGGATAGGATTTTTAGGTGCCATAGGCTTTACCATGTCTTTATTCATTACCGAACTCGCCTACGAAAATGAAGCGCATCTTATCCAGGCCAAAATGGGAATCCTCACCGCATCCCTCATCGCCGGATTGCTGGGGTTCTTTTATTTGAAGTGGATCAGTCGGCCGGGGCAAAGGGGATTGAGAAATTAAGTTATTGAGTTATTGAGAAATTAAGTTATTAAGAGCGATAGTTGAGCGGAGCCGAAACCTGGCCGGGGCAAAGGGGATTGAGAAATTATGTTATTGAGTTATTGAGAAATTAAGGAGACTCGTTGATTCTATGGATTCTATAGATGCTATAGATGCTGTGTATGCTGTGAATGCGGAAAAATAGGATAATTGTCACCCCGATCCCGACAAAAGTTGGGAGAGGGGTCTCGTGTGAGTAAGCACGCAAGAGTGAGTTATTGGTTAGTTGAGAAATTCGTTCCCCCGAAAACTCGTTCCCCCGAAAACCCGCAAACCTTAAACTCAACTTAGAATAACCAACTTCTTCTGCAAAATATTAATTTTATCCCGCAACTTTGCGGCTTGCATAAAGTCCAGGTCTTTTGCGGCGGCTTCCATGGCTTTTCTGGTATCGCGTATTTGTTGCTCTATCTGGGGTTTGGTAAGATATTGTGCATCTGCTTCTGCTGCCTGAATAGCTAAATCTTCAAAACTGTAGTGCGGGGTTTTTGGTTTGCTCAACGCGTTCTCCATACTCTTTTTGATTTGCGTCGGGGTGATGTTGTTTTTTAGGTTATAGGCAATTTGTTTTTCGCGTTTGTAATTGGTGGAGTCGATGGTTGCCTGCATGCTTCGGGTGATTTTATCTGCATACATAATCGCCTTTCCGTTGAGGTTTCTGGCGGCCCTTCCCACCGTTTGGGTGAGGGAACGTTCGCTGCGTAAAAAACCTTCCTTATCGGCATCGAGGATGGCAACCAGGGATACTTCCGGCAAGTCGAGTCCTTCCCTTAGCAAATTCACTCCCACCAAAACATCAAAAATCCCTAAACGTAAATCCTGCATAATTTCCACACGTTCCAGGGTATCCACATCGCTATGGATGTAACGGCAACGAATGTTGATGCGGGTCATATATTTGGTCAGTTCTTCTGCCATTCGTTTGGTAAGTGTGGTCACCAGTACACGTTCGTCTTTTTCCACGCACAATTGAATTTCTTCCAGCAAATCATCAATTTGGTTCAAACTGGGGCGCACTTCAATCGGCGGATCCAGCAAACCGGTAGGACGAATAATTTGCTCCACATACACACCGCCACTTTTTTCCAATTCATAATCTGCCGGGGTGGCACTTACATATACTACCTGGTTTTGCAGTGCTTCAAATTCTTCAAACTTCAACGGGCGGTTGTCCATAGCTGCAGGTAACCGGAAGCCATATTCCACCAGGTTTTCCTTTCGCGATCTGTCCCCACCATA
>JBGTDF010000107.1:0-2967 GCA_041748455.1 Planktosalinus sp. | reverse complement strand
TTTTAAGATAGATACCGCAATAAGATCCCTCATTTATGCAGCAAAATTACAAACGGCCATTTTATCAATACCCCATGGTGATAGGAACGATTGCCTTTTGTGTGTTGTTATTGGTAACCCAATATCTCTCTTTTCAAAAGTACTTACTTAACACTTCCACCGAAAAACAGAATACTATTCATGAGCTTAATCGAGTTACTGATCAACTTCAGCTTACTATAAATAATGCCCTTTCAGTAACAAAAACGCTCGCATTTCTTGTGGAAAACTATGGAGTGCCTGAAGATTTTTCTTTGATTGGAAATCGATTATTGGAAAATAATCCTTCTATAGATGCTATACAGCTAGTGCAGAATGGCATTATTACCAATGTGTATCCATTACACGGAAATGAGATGGTCATTGGCTATAATGTGTTGGAGGACTCCACCCGAAACAAAGAACTTATCAAAGCTTATGAAATGGGGGAATTATATTTTGGGGGCCCTTTTGAATTGCGCCAAGGTGGTATGGGAATTGTAGGTAGATTTCCTATCAATAACGCAACTTCATACAGTTTTTCTGCCGTCGTGATTGAACTTTCCACTTTACTGGAAAACTCCGGTATTTCCAATGATAACGCTTCGGAAAATTATAAATTCCAACTTTCCAAAACAAATCCAAATACTAACGAGGAAGAGTTTTTTCTGGATAAATTTGATTTGCCTCTCTCTGATCAAATGGTACTGATTACTATCCCTCAGGGGGAATGGAAGTTGTATGCCGCTGTAAAAAAATCCACACGTTGGGATGGGGTGATACAGCTTGTTGTTTTAGGGTTATTATTATCCTTTTTAGGAGGCTATTTATTTTGGTTTATTTCCAAACAACCTGCAAGATTACAAGGGCTGGTGAGGGAGAAAACAATATTAATCAGTGCTAATGAAAAACGCTATAAGGCTTTAGTGGAAAACAGTCTGGACGGTGTTGCCATATTAAATCCTGAAGGATTTACCACATATATTTCCCCAACGATTACTAAAATTTTAGGATACAGTGAAGAGGAAATAAAAAAAATAAATCTATTCGATATTTTGCATGAGGAAGATAAATTTTTTGTTGCAGAAGAATTGCAATATGTAATGGCCAATCCCGGGATTACTATAAATGGTCACACAAGCAGGTTAAAACATAAAGATGGTTCCTGGCGCTGGATAGAAGCTGCCATAACTAACCTGCTGGACGATCCTGATGTGAGGGGAATTGTAGATAACTTCAGGGACATTACGCTTAAAAAAGAAGCTGAAAACCGAATTGTAAAAGAAAAAGAGCTTTCTGAAGCCATTATAAACAGTTTACCGGGCATATTTTATCTCTACAATAAAGAGGGGAATTTTTTAGTGTGGAACGAAAATTTTGAAACAGTTTCCGGTTATACCGCTTCAGAGATACGAAATATGAATCCTACTGATTTTTTTGCGCCTGAGAATAAGGAGTATATCTCACATAGAATCCAAAAGGTTTTTGAGGAAGGGGAATCGTTTGCCGAAACTTATTTTTATACAAAGGAAAAGAAAAAAATCTACTATTATTTTACCGGAAAATCTATTCTATATGAAGATGAAATCTGCCTTCTTGGTACCGGCATTGATTTATCAGATCGCAAATTAGCTGAAGAAGCGTTGAAAAATAGTGAAGAACAAATGATCTCTATTTTTAATAATGCCATAGATGCTGTTATTATGATGGATATCAACGGTAATATTGTTAACTGGAACCCAAAGGCAGAAAAAATATTCGGATGGACTTTTGAAGAAACTTTTGGAAATTCTTTGAGTGAAATGATAATCCCTGAACAACATAGAGTCGCACATGCGAAAGGGATGGAGCAATTTCGAAAATTTGGCACCACAAAAATGGTTAATACCAGTACAGAGATTACCGCAATCAATAAACAAAACAAAGAATTTGATATTTCATTGGGAGTAAGTTCAGCGTTATTGCAAGGGGAGAAGTTTTTTATTGGTTTTATCAGTGATATTTCACAAAGAAAAGAAGCAGAAAACCAGAAGGAATTTGAGAGAAGGGATAAAGAAGCACTTATAAACACCACCAACGACCTTATATGGAGTGTGAGTAAAGATTTAACGCTAATTGCTGCAAATAATGCTTTTGTAGAAGCTTACAAGAAATTTTTAAAAATAGATATTTATCCCGGAGATTCAATTTTTAAAAACAATCTCGATAATGAAGTAGATGTTTTAGCTTTTTGGAAAGCTCACTATGATAGAGCACTTAAGGGTGAATTTTTTACAACAGAATACTTTAATCCCAAAAATAATAAGCTAAAAGCCCAATATTTTGAAACCAGTTTTCATCCCATATATGACAAAAAGGGCATTTTGGAAGGTGTAGCATGTTACGCCAGGGATATTACGGAAAGCAGAAATTACCAAACTAATCTAATGGATTTGAACAATAAGTTATTAACTGCCCAAGAAATTGCAAATCTTGGGTATTGGGAATATAACTTACAAACAGATTTACTCTTCTGGTCTGAACAGGTTTTTAAAATTTGGGAGGAAGATCCTGAAAAAAAACCGCCAAGCCAGGAAGAATTTTTTAATACAATTCATGTAGAGGACAGAAATAAATTTAATCTTTTTTCAAATAGACCAATTGATGAAGTAGAGGTCCAGGATATTGAATATCGCATAATCACCAAAAATGGTAAATTAAAATGGGTGCATCAATCAGGTAGAAAATTTATAGATTCTGACACAGGCGCTATATATTTTAAAGGAACTATTAGAGATATAACCAATATAAAAAATATACTAGAAGAACTAGAAATCAAAAACAACAGGCTTCAAACAGCTCAGGATATTGCAAAACTGGGATATTGGGAATATGACTATAAAATGGATAACCTTTTTTGGTCAGAAGAAGTTTATAAAATATGGGAATTTGAAACAGAAAATGAATTTT
>JBGTDF010000106.1:0-2752 GCA_041748455.1 Planktosalinus sp. | reverse complement strand
AGAAACTATGACAGTCATAATAGCTAGTGTAATTGTATTTTTAGTATTAATCTTATTATTGGTATCCATGCTACTTGGGGCCAAAGCTAAATTAATGCCATCTGGACCAGTTACTATAAACGTTAATGGAGAAAAAGATATCGAAGTTGGTTCTGGATCTACCTTACTTACTACTTTAAGTGATAATAAACTTTTTTTACCATCTGCCTGTGGTGGTGGTGGAACATGTATCCAATGTAAGTGTATAGTTAGTGAAGGTGGTGGTGCTATTTTACCTACAGAGGAGCCTCATTTTAGCCGTAAAGAAATTGCTCAGGGTTGGAGACTTGGTTGCCAAGTAAAGGTAAAACAAAGTATGAAAATTGAAATTCCCGAAGAAGTTTTTGGGATTAAAAAATGGGATGCAACGGTTGTACGTAACTTTAATGTCGCTTCATTTATCAAGGAATTTGTAGTAGAAATTCCTGAAGATATGAACTACAAAGCAGGTGGCTATATTCAAATCGAAATTCCACCTTGTGAAATTAAATTCCAGGATATGGATATTACCGCACATCCGGAAGAGCACAGCACCCCAGATTTGTTTAAAGCGGAGTGGGATAAATTTAACTTATGGCCTTTGGTGATGAAAAATACCGAGACTGTCGAGCGTGCTTACTCTATGGCTTCTTATCCTGCTGAAGGAAGGGAAATTATGCTTAACGTTCGTATTGCAACCCCACCGTGGGACAGGGCTAAAAATGGATGGATGGATGTAAATCCCGGGATTGCTTCAACCTATATATTTGCACAAAAAGAAGGTGATAAAGTGGTAATTTCAGGACCTTATGGTGAGTTTTTCATCAATGAGTCTGAATCTGAAATGCTATATGTGGGTGGTGGTGCCGGTATGGCCCCAATGCGCTCGCACCTGTACCACCTTTTCCGTACTTTAAAAACAGGAAGAAAAGTAACATATTGGTATGGTGGGCGTTCTAAAAGGGAATTATTTTATATAGACCACTTTAAAAATTTAGAAAAAGATTTCCCAAACTTTAAATTCTATATGGCACTTTCTGAGCCAATGGATGAAGACAACTGGAAAGTAAAAAACGGTATTGATGGGGAAGGCGATGGTTTTGTAGGGTTTATCCACCAAGTGGTTATTGACAACTATTTAAATCACCACGAGACTCCTGAAGACATTGAGTTATACTTCTGTGGACCTCCATTAATGAACAATGCAGTGCAAAAGATGGGGGAAGATTTTGGAATCCCTGATGAAAACATTCGTTTTGACGACTTTGGAGGATAAAATAAAAACAAAAAAACCGATGCCTTTAAAGTATCGGTTTTTTTTATATCTGACCACTGAACACCGAACACCGAACACTAAAAAATGGCACTACCTCTCACTGAACAAGAACTACATAACCTTGCGATGAACATCGTTGGAAAAGACCTGGAAGAAAATGGATTTGAATTTTTAGCGGTTAATTCAAAACTTAAAAAGGACCCGCAGTTTGTAGCATTAAAAGATAAGACACTTCATTTTGTCATAGTGAGGGCGATTATTTATCCCAATCCGGTGAAGGAATATGACCCGCATCTTATGCGTAAAATGAAAACACACGCAGAGAAGTTTGAAGCCCGAACTTTTTATGCAGGCGTGGGACTTGGTCACGGCAGCAATTACCAGATGCCCATTGTCAAAGATGAAGATTATACCGTTATTTACAACGGACTCCAGGAAATTGTTTCCTAATTTCGATTTTCTGCTAAACTTACACTTATACACTAACTAATTTATGTCACCAACAAAGAAACTTCTATTCCTTTTTCTGGTCCTAATTGCGCTATCGTGCAAAGAGGAAAAACCGGACTCCATTTTAATCCAAAATACCGGGGAGGCCTTGGGCACGACCTATAGCATCCAATATGAAAGTACGGTTGACCTCGAAGAAGATTTAAAAGAGGTTTTTGAAATAGTCAACCAATCCATGTCCACATATCTTCCCACTTCAGATATTTCCCGCATTAATCATGGGGATACAACGGTAGTGGTAGATGCTCATTTTGTAAACGTGTTTGAAGCTTCCAAAGAAATCTGGAAAAAATCAAACGGCTATTTTGATCCCACTGTTGGTCCTTTGGTAAATGCTTATGGTTTTGGTCCTAATAATAAGATGAAGGATATAGACAGCACTAAAATAGATAGTTTGCGGGTTTTTGTTGGGTTGGAAAAAGTGGTATTGACACCTCAAAACAAAATTGTAAAAGAAGATAGCAGGACTTTTTTGGATTTTAATGCCATTGCAAAGGGCTATACCATTGATTTGCTTGGGAAAATTTTGGAAGATTATAACATTGAAAATTATTTAATAGAACTTGGCGGGGAACTCCTGTCTAAAGGCAGAAATAACCAAAGCAATAACAGTTGGATTGTAGCGGTTGATGACCCAACCCAACTGGAAGAACGCACTCTCATAAAAACCTTAAAACTGGAAAACAGGGGAATGGCTACTTCAGGGAATTATCGCAAAACTCGTATAGACCCAAATACCGGCGAAAAATACGTACATTCCATAAACCCAAAAACCGGATGGCCTAAAAAAAGCAATGTGCTGAGTGTCTCTGTTTTGGCGGAAACCTGTATGGAAGCAGATGGCTATGCCACCGCTTTTATGGTAATGGATTTAGAAGAAACCAAATCATTACTGCAAACAGAAACTTCCCTCGAAGCCTATATCATTTACAGTGATGAAAATGGCAA
>JBGTDF010000105.1:0-3052 GCA_041748455.1 Planktosalinus sp. | reverse complement strand
GGGACAAAAATTGTCCCCCTTAACTAATTACTTTGCACCATTAAAGAAGTTCGAACACTTTAACAAAACAATTAAAACCCAATTAAGGGAATTATTAATTTAACCAAAAATAAAAAAGATGAAAAAATTAAATGTATGGCTTATAGTAGCCTCAATTGTAATTTGCTGTTTGAATACAGTAAGTGTAAAAGCACAATGCGACTCGCCCGATGAATTTAAGGTAACTAACACCAACGAGTTACATGGATTAATAGCGTTTAACAAAAGAACCAAAATTGTAGATGTAACTACCGGAAAGATTATAGGTTTCGAAGTAAGTGCATTTGTAACTGCAGGGCATAGAAAAAAAGGTGGATGTTGCCAATTTAATGGTGGTAGATGTGGTAGAAGTTCAGCAGCGTTAATTAAACTCATCACAGATTTACAAGGTAATATTACCCAATCTAATACTGATATCTTTGTTGGAAGTGATGGAAATGGACATCGCTACATCAAATACGATTTGTTACTGAATGAACCTGATGACAATTAATTAACTTAAAAAGTAGAAGGCAGAAACTTAGTTTCTGCCTTCTTTTCCTATTTATATTTACAAACGTAGATCCAATAAATAAAATTCGATATAACCCATTGAATTTATTAGCTTTGTATCGCTTTACATGACAACTTTAGTATGAAGAATTTTTTTTTAATTTGCTTGATATCTTCCTTTTATTTTAACTTCTCGGTTTTATATGCCCAACAAATAGAGCCTGTAACAGGACAAAAATATCTAGATCAGGGAAGATTCGATAGTATATTTAGAGAGAATTATCCAGGCAACATACCCCCTACTTATTTTGTATTTACATTTGATCCATCTATGAGTATTCTTACCTTGGCAGGAGAAGTAATCAGGGGATATAAAGAAATCAGGAAATTCGACAAGAATACAGTACTGTATTTAATATATCCCAACAAAGGAGTGGTAAGCAATGAAAAAGGCGATGAAGAAAAGTATTTTAAAGAGCAATTTCATATTGACAAAGAAAAAGATAAAAATGTTTTTTTTATTCAAAACGAAGATTTATACACCATGCTGAATGTTTATACCATTATGACAAAATGGTTTTACATTTACCAACATAAGTTAATAGGAGGTGCAACCGCAGTAAAACTCAACTCTATGGGTGATCAAGGTTATAACTTTCCAAGAGATATAGTGAATGTTGGTCAACCAAAAAAAATAAAAGTATCATCTTCGGGTGTAAGGCTATCTATTTATAGGGATATTTTAAGACCATATGTTCCTGGAAAAATTTTTTATATTACCGATATGAATAATAATTTGCATATACTTAATACAACAACTGGAGTAATTGAAGAGAGTATGAATAAAAATCAGTACAATCCAGTAGATTTTTATTGTAAATATATGGCGGTTACACCAAGTGATTGCGATATAGCAAAAGCAGATAATTTTGCAACTGAATACAACAGGGATAATGCGTATTTTACTGCCGCTACGTATGTTGGTAAATACATTTACATATCTACTGAAGCCGAAGTTAATGTACCTTGGGAACGTACGATGTATGCAGGTCATTATCTCACGTACCAAGATGAATTGGGTAAAAAAGTAAAATTTAAAGAGGCATTTTTTGTTGACACTTACCCTGTAGTATTAAAATTAGATACTTCATTAACTTTGTTGGACGCATTTTATTTGAATACCAGAAGTTACCCAAAGAAAAACTCTTACCCAAAAGCAAATAAAAAGGTGTATTATGGTGCCTCCGACAGGGGGTTATACATCAACGATACCATTGCCATTTTTGAAAACAATGTACAAGTAGAGCCTGATGAGAAGATACCTAATGTTTCAAAAAACGCTTTTTCGCAATTCAAAATCGGAGAGAAGCAACACTTTAATTTTAACAAAGAACTTCCTGTAAAATATTTTGATGGTTACGAGAATTACACCCTGAATCATACCCGTAGTTATTATTTTCAGTTAAACAATAATATTTATGTTAATGTAGGTAATGGAGGATATATTCATCGTTTAAATGGTGATTACGGCACATACAAATTAAAAGGATTGGGAATGCCCTTAATAAAAGAAATTATACCCAAATACAATGAGGATACAATCCGCTTTACCATAAATTACGCTTCTCTCGCAGCAAATTCACTTTATGATAAATATGCTGCTGTTCTATATCTATATCAAGACATACCTACTTTAGAAATATTAAAAGAGGGTAAAACCGGGAATTTAGTTACAGTACAGGTAACACCATTAAATAAATTAGAGGGGTTTAAGGAATTTGAAATAGAGAATAAAAAAGAAATTTATACCAACAATGGGGATGGAATGTGTATAAACGACAATAAAATCTATTTGATGCGATTTATAAACGGAGAATACATTCTTTACGAATACCCAATTGTATTAAACAAGCAATAGCGAAAACGGCATAACTTGTTGATTAACAGTTACGTTGTGAAATAATTAGCATTCTACCTATAATTTATTCAAGTTCGAAGTGAAAATAATAGGAGTGAGTTTTATCCAACAAACAAACTGTTGACTTTTACCACCGAAATGACTGGTACGGCAGAGATTGTTACAGACGATTTGAGAGTGATGCAGCGAATTTTTAACCAGTTTAATAAATTATTTGACAAAATACCAATGCCAACGCTTCTGTGTCAAGCACATTGTCAAAATAAATCCCGAAAAGTCGGAACAAGTTTTGCCAATAAGCTTTCCACCCTACCGCACCACGAAACAATGCACATACACACAACATGGGCTAAAATCAAGTGGGCATTTGTAGGTTATTATACTTTGGTGCTTTTTATTTACTTTTGTGGTGGCTGACAATGAAGTGGTTATCAATTGCCCACCATCTTTTAGCCCAAATCCGTTATGCCTCATTGTAGGACGACCGTGCAAACCGACAAACTTCGACAAGAAAACGGAAAGACTGCCAACGCTTCGCAAAATTAAAAGAGGTGTTTTGTCAACCCACTTGCCGACACAAAAACACCACATTTAATTTTGCCC
>JBGTDF010000104.1:0-5242 GCA_041748455.1 Planktosalinus sp. | reverse complement strand
TTGAAGGAGAAAGAGCTTATAAGCATCAAATTTTCAGAAATTGCATTCCACAATGTGATACTTTTTTGGATAATGGATATACCAAAGAAGAGATGAAACTGGTAAGGGAAACCCAAAAGATTCTCGATGATAAAACAATTGCAGTTACCGCAACAGCTATTAGAATTCCTGTAGTTGGTGGCCATAGCGAATCTGTAAATGTGCAGTTTCATAATGATTTCTCTGTTTCTGATATCCGCACCATACTTCAGCAAACTTCAGGTGTTGTTGTTCAGGACAATCCTGATGTTTCCACCTACCCTATGCCTATTTATGCAAAAGGGAAAGATGATGTTTTTGTTGGCAGGATCAGAAGGGATGAATCCCAGCCAAACACATTAAATATGTGGATTGTAAGTGACAATCTTAGAAAAGGGGCAGCTACTAATGCCATCCAAATCGCAGAATATCTGGTAACACAAAATATTATAGCAAAAAAAGTCACGTACTAATAAGACAAGTTGTTTATTTCCAATGGTTTTTTTATCTTTCATGGCACTTTTGAAGTGCTCAATAAGTAACTAACCATAAACAACCCATCTTATGAACTCGACATTTACTAAAATTCTCCGTTTTTTACTGGCTTTAATTTTACTGGCTTTTGGATTGAATAAATTTTTATTCTTCATGCCTATGCCGGAACTCCCCGAGCATGCGTCTGAGTTTATGGGTTCATTAAGAGCTACAGGTTATGTGTTGCAAGTGGTGGGGGTTATTGAAATTATTGTTGGTTTGCTTCTGCTTCTTAACAAATGGGTTGCCTTTGCACTGCTGGTTTTGGTACCTATCTCTGTAAATATAGTTCTCTATCATTTGTTTTTGGATATTCCCAGTATTTACGGAGCCCTTTTAGTAGCAGTTATCAATATAATTCTAATCTATAAGTACTGGCCCAGATATACTCCTTTATTTCATTAATTTAAAGTATTCTTTTTCCTAAATTTGTGGCAATTAAATTTCTACAAATGAAAAACATATTAATCGTTGTACTCGCTTCCACAGTATTTTTGGGATGCAAAGAGACTGAAAAAGAAACCGCTATTGTATTGAATTATCCTGAAACAAAGCAAGTAGATACCGTTGACAATTATTTTAACACTGAGTTAAAAGACCCTTACCGATGGCTGGAAGATGATCGCTCTGAAGAGACCGGGGCGTGGGTAAAAGCACAAAATGAAGTAACCTTTGGTTACCTAAATCAAATCCCATACAGGGAAGATTTGAAAAACCGCCTTTCTGAACTTTGGAATTACGAAAAAATAGGCGCTCCATTTGTAGAAGGTGAAAACACCTACTATTACAAAAATGACGGCTTGCAAAATCATTATGTAGTATATAAGAAAAAGGGCGATTCTGAAGAAGTTTTTCTGGATCCTAATTCTTTTTCAAAAGATGGAACCACCTCATTAGATGATTTGAGTTTTTCTAAAAGTGGAAAATTAGTTGCCTACTCGATCTCTGAAGGAGGAAGTGACTGGCGAAAAGTTATCGTGATGGACGTGGAAACCAAAGAAATTATTGGTGATTCTTTAGTGGATTTAAAATTCACCGGACTATCATGGAAAGGCGACGAAGGGTTCTACTACTCTAGCTATGATAAACCCACCGGTAGCCAACTTTCTGCAATGACTGATGAACATAAATTGTATTACCATAAAATTGGGGAGCCACAACAAAATGATCAGGTTGTTTTTGGAGCAACTCCAGCTCAGAAAGCGAGATATGTTGGTGGAAGCGTAACAGAAGACAACCGCTTTTTATTAATTTCAAGATCTGTTTCTACAAGTGGAAATGAACTTTATTTAGTAAATCTGGAAAAAGACGACAACAAAATTGTTCCTGTTATAACAGGTTTTGATACTGACTCTTACGTGCTTGAAAATGAGGGAGAAAAACTATTTATCGTCACTAATTTAGATGCTCCCAATCAACGTGTTGTTACCGTAAATGCAGCTAATCCCGGTAAGGATAACTGGGTGGATTTTATTCCGGAAACAGAAAATGTTTTAAGTCCTTCCAAAGGCGGCGGAAGCTTTTTTGCAAGTTATATGGTAGATGCTGTATCTAAAGTATTCCAATACGATTATCAAGGAAATCAATTACGGGAAATCGAACTGCCCGGAGTGGGTAGCGCAGGAGGTTTCCGTGGAAAAAAAGAGGCTAATGAAATATATTATTCCTTCTCTAATTACAACACACCCGGAAGTATCTATAAGTTAGACCCGAATAGTGGTGCTTCAGAAGTGTTCTGGAAACCGGAAATTGATTATAATCCAAATCATTTTGAGTCTAACCAGATATTTTATACCTCAAAAGATGGCACAAAAATCCCAATGATTATCACACATAAAAAAGGATTGACCCTAGATGGGAAGAACCCAACTATTCTTTATGGTTATGGTGGTTTTAATGTTAGCTTAACCCCGGGCTTTTCTATAACCAATGCAGTGTGGATGGAACAAGGTGGTGTTTATGCGGTGCCGAATATACGTGGTGGTGGAGAATATGGTAAAAAATGGCACGATGCAGGAACTAAACTAAATAAACAAAATGTTTTTGATGATTTTATAGCAGCTGCAGAATATTTAATTGACAAAAAATATACTTCCAGTGAGTATTTAGCTGTTCGTGGTGGATCTAATGGTGGTTTATTGGTGGGCGCAGTAGTAAATCAACGTCCCGAGTTATTTAGGGTAGCTATTCCACAAGTAGGTGTTATGGATATGCTGAGATATCATACGTTTACTTCAGGTGCCGGATGGGCTTATGATTATGGAACTTCTAAAGAAAGTGAAGAGATGTATTCTTATCTAAAAGGATATTCCCCGGTTCATAATGTAAAAGAAGGAGTCGATTATCCTGCAATTATAGTAACTACAGGCGATCATGATGATCGTGTTGTACCTGCCCACTCCTTTAAATATGCAGCAGAACTACAAGCCAAAGATAACGGCACAAGTCCGAAATTAATAAGAATAGAAGTGGATGCCGGTCATGGAGCAGGTACTCCCGTTTCTAAGACCATTGAGCTAACTGCAGACATATTTGCGTTTACGCTTTACAATATGGGCTATAAAGAATTACAAAAAAAATAAATAGACCCTATTTATATAAAACAAAAAACCCTTTGATTGATTTCAAAGGGTTTTGTTTATTAAAACAGTTAGCCTTACTTTTTAATAAAGCGAAGAGTAATAGATTTTCCTTCTACATTCAGGTTTATAAAATATGTACCTGTTGTAAGATTAGAAATATTCATTGCGTTTTCAGTTAATGTTTCTGTAATAATATTTCTTCCTGAAATATCATATATAGTGGCAACACTTCCAGCAAGAGGAACATTGTATTTGAAATTTAATTGGTTAGTAGCAGGATTTGGGAATAATGTTAAAGGAGCTAAAGTTTGATCTTCTGTTCCTAAAACAGTTTGTCCTTCTATAATTAAATGAACAGTATTAATGTCAGGATTTTCAATAACATCAACAATCCCTGATGGCCAATTTATTATTATTTGGTCAATTTCAGTATCTGTTCCAATTCCGAAGTGCGTATTTAAAGTACTCATATATTTAAATCCTTCACCGCTTCTAATATCCCTTATTTGAGTTCCTAAAGCCGAATAAATCTCTACACGGGTGCCAATACCATTCCTGTTGCTTTCTACTCCTTGTGTATTTAAGACTATCCAGTTATTATTATTCCCCTCATTATAATATATTGTATTTCCTCTGAATGCATCTAAAAACCCGTCATTGTTTAAATCTGCAACTGATGCTCCAGAGAATGGTACAACATATGGAGTAAATGTAAAATCCCCATTGTTTAAGAACATGGTGTTAGAGTTCCCGAAAATATCCAAATATCCATCGTTATTGAAATCATAGGTGGCATGTTCTATGCTCGTTCCACCAAAAATATCAAAGCCTGATCCGGCAGTAACATCAGTAAATGTGCCATCGCCGTTATTTCGCATGAGTTTGTGTCCCCCGTCTGCAAAAGAGCTCGCGCCTACAAGCATATCCATATGCCCGTCATTATCAAAGTCCCCTACAGCTGCAGACCATGTTTGAATTAAATCGGCAAGGCCTGCATCTTCAGCAACATTTGTAAATGTACCGTCTCCATTGTTTCTAAAAAGCTGATTGGTTCTTCTTGCAGGCTCTCCACCACATTTTGCCATAAACATGTCGACAAGGCCATCATTATTATAATCTACCCAAACCGAACCATAATGGCCTCCGGAAGGATAATCCCCTATCCCTCCTTGATTGAAGGTTAAGTTTCCTTCACCATCATTAATGTAATACACATTTGGAGCAACATCATGACAAACAAAGGCATCCAGATGACCATCATTGTTTATGTCCACAAAATTAGATCGTTGTGAGAAAACATATTCAGGTCCTGAAATTTCTGTATATGCCGTTCCATCATCGTTTGCAATCATAAATGTAACGCCATTACCACCACCGTAAAGTAAATCATTATAGCCATTTCCTGTCAAATCACCAGCGGCGAGACTCCATGATGGCAGATAATTTGCACTGGTAGTTGGAAAATTTTGGCTTGTAAATGTGCCGTCTTCATTTTGAAAATGAATGTTGATCGTGTTTGTGCTTACAGAAACAATATCGTCTAAATAATCGCCATTCATGTCAACAGCACAAATACTATATTGCCCTGTAGTTGCGATATTTGTTTGTGTAAAACTTATTTGTGCGGTTATTTGATTTAACATAAAAAATCCAAAAACAGCAAGTGTAATTTTTTTCATTTTGTTGGTTTATTTAATTGTTAGTACTATTTTTATTCACAAACGGTTTGAAGGGAGTTTATCCAGTTCACAACCAGATCAACTCCCTCTTCATGTATTAAGGATCTGCCAATTAATGGCATTTTAATATTTTCTTCTTGGGTATTCAATCGGAAATACATCACAGATTTTTGTATGTCACCGGGAAACACAATATGTGTGGGGTTTTCTCCATTTAAAAACGGGGTGATATCGTCTTCAGGCTCAATACAAACACCAAGATTTACAGGATCTGATGATTCATTAAACGCAAGTCTAATGGGTCGATAATCACAATGACCTAAATCAATATGACAATGGGCGCAATTTACATCAAAATAAGACCTAACCCTCAATTCTAGGGGTTGTGAGGGATCTTCCCAATTAACAATACTTTCAATAGATGAGGGG
>JBGTDF010000103.1:0-12220 GCA_041748455.1 Planktosalinus sp. | reverse complement strand
TTTAGCGCTCTATCGATATTTTCTCCGTCTTTAATAGGTATAATTAACATAATGGTATCACCTCCTCTCTTTAGGATGGCAAAAATATATCAAATATTTGAAAAAATCTACAACTTTTAAAAAAATATAAAAAAGCAATTATAGTTTAGGTTGCCGGCTTATATTCTTTATTGTCAATAATCATTTTAGCAATTATTTCTCTTAATATCTCCGATGTACCACCACCTATTGGCCCTAAACGACTATCCCTTGAAAGTCTCGCCAATGGATATTCCTCCATATAACCATACCCTCCTAAAAATTGCAAACAATCATAAATTACTTCATCAGCGATTTTAGTGGAAACCAATTTTGACATGGTGGCTTCCTTAACTACATACTCGCCATTGTTAAGTCTGGCTGCTATGGAATAATTAAATGCCTTGCACATTTCTATTTCACTTGCCCTGTCTGCAACCCTGTGACGTAACGCCTGAAATTTGTCGATTGTTTTTCCAAAGGCCATTCTTTCTGCCATATATCCCAACGCATATTCCAGTGCAAATTCAGCTCTTGCATGAGCATTTACACCCATAATCAATCGTTCTAACGCAAAGTGTTGCATGATATATCCAAACCCCTTGTTTTCCTCACCCATTAAATATGAGGCAGGTATTTTTACGTTGTCAAAAGCAATCTCTGCAGTGTCTGATGCACGCCAACCCAATTTGTCGAGTTTTGTTGCCGAAACTCCGGGTGTATCCCTGTCCACAAGAAAAATACTCATTCCTTTATTTCCTAAATCCGGACTGGTTTTTGCCGCAACAACCAAATAATCAGAATAAACACCATTGGTAATAAAGGTTTTGGAACCATTTAAAATATAAGAATCACCTTCTTTAACTGCCGTGGTTTTCATTCCGGCAACATCAGATCCGCCAAAAGGTTCTGTTATACATAAACAACCTATTAGATCCCCACTTATACTTCCGGCAAGATATTTTTCTTTTATGGCCTCACTACCTTCTTTATTGAGATGGGTCATTGCAAGATAAGCGTGTGCCCACATTGCGGCTGCAAAACCTCCGGAATTGATTTTTTGAAGTTCTTCCAAGAAAATAACGGTATAGAACAAATCCAACTCCATCCCGCCAAATTTCTCAGGATAGTTTAAACCAAAGTATCCCATTTCACCAAATTTTTTCCAGATGAAACGCTCTATCGTTCCGGTTTTTTCCCATTTTTCAATATGCGGGACAACTTCTTTTTGTAGAAACTCTTGAAAGCTTTTTCTAAATAAATGATGTTCTTCTGAAAAGTGAGTGATATTCATATATGATTTTTTCTTTAATGTAGTGGAGATTTAATTTTTGACAAACTGTACTTCAGTGATTTTATTCCAGTGTCAAATATAAGGTAAATCTCTCAATTTTTTGTGAGGGAAAGCCTGCGATGTTTTTTAACTCTTCAAAATCTTTGATGCCCTCGTGCAACAATCTATAGTCAACAATCTCTTTAGCAAGTTGAAAACTTATAAATGGCAGTGTTGCAATATCTGAAGCAGAAGCAGTATTGATATTTATTTTTTCAATATCCGGTTTTTCTTTTACAGTATATTCGGCAAGTACCCTTTTTACTACGGAAGCCTCCAAACCATATACATCATATAATTGCTCATCGACTAAAAATCCATTCAACCTTTTTCTGAAATCAATAATACGTTTTGAAAGCACCTCGCCTATTCCGTAGATTTCCTGTAATTGTTCGCCACTTACCGTATTCAAATCTGCTTTCTGAGCAAAGGATTTTTCAGGAGTAGAATCCCAGGAATTGCTTCTTGGTTTTGGATTTGTGACCCATTCCGGGAATTGGAAGTATACACTAATAACTTCTAAAAGGGAATCAGAAACCTGCGTAACTCGTTTAAAATCGGCAGCTGAGTTTATCCATTGGTCACTCTTTCGGAATGCGTGCAACCGGTCTATTTCTTCCGGGGTCATTCCCAAAGAATATCCTCTGTATTCTGTGATAAAATTAGGATTAAATGGCCTGATTACAGGTTTTTTTTCTTCTATTGCAACTTCCCTTAACGAATCCATTTGTTGCTGCAAAGCAAGTATTTCTTCCGTTTCGGTTTCTATGGGAGTGTCTTGGGAAAAATCTACAAAGAAATAAACACCTTGTAAAATAGCTATCGTGAGTACTAATAATAAAATCCCATTTCGTTGTTTTCGGGAAAACCGGAAATGGGATTTTAAAGCATTCATTGTATCAGTATTTTATTTCACTTTAGGTACTTTTAAAATTTCGCCTGCCTTCAGCCTGCGCATATAATCTTTTAAATCCCGACGCACTTCGCCGGACATTAAATAAAGACCTATAATATTAGGAAATGCCATTGCAAGGATCATCATATCTGAAAAGTCCAGAACTGCTCCTAAACTTACGGAAGCCCCTATAACAACAAAAACCAAAAATAATATTTTGTATGCCATTTCTATTTTTTTACTTTTTCCGAAAAGATATGTCCACGCACGCATTCCGTAATAAGACCAGGAAATCATGGTTGAAAAAGCGAAAAGGAATATCGCTCCAGTCAAAATATAAGGGAACCAGGAGATAACGCTTCCGAAAGCATCTGAAGTCAATTGCGCTCCGGCCATACCTGCAATTTCATGTTTTCCGGTAAAAATCAAAACCAAAGCGGTCAATGTACAAACCACCACGGTATCAATAAAAGGCTCCAGTAAAGAAACAAAGCCTTCAGAAGGCGGATTATTTGTCTTGGCCACACTATGTGCAATTGCAGCAGAACCTATCCCTGCTTCATTAGAGAATGCCGCACGTTGGAAACCTAAAATCAAAACCCCAATAACACCACCTTTCAAAGCAGATGGGTTAAATGCACCTTCAAATATTGCAGTAAATGCAGGAATTATATTTTCAATATTTACACTGATTACAATGATACAGGCAATAATGTAAATACTTGCCATAAAAGGAACAACTTTAGAAGTCACTTTTGCAATACTGCGTATACCACCAATAATTACTGCGGCAACTAGTACAGAGATTATCAATCCAAACCAAAGCCCATTTCCTATAAATGCAGGTATTTGTCCCGACACAGCCTCAAAAGCCTGGTTCGCCTGAAACATATTACCACCACCAAAAGAAGCACCAACACATAAAACCGCGAAGACACCGGCAAGAATTTTACCTAAGGTTTTTTTGTTTTGCATTTCAAGACCTTTCCGCAAATAACTCATAGGTCCACCAAAAACACGCCCATCTGCGGCTATCTCCCGATATTTTACTCCAAGAGTACATTCCACAAATTTAGCGGACATGCCTAAAAGCCCGGCAAGTATCATCCAGAATGTGGCTCCCGCTCCCCCAAGGGAAATAGCGACCGCAACTCCTGCAATATTACCTAACCCTACGGTTCCGGAAACTGCGGTTGTCAATGCCTGAAAGTGGGTTACCTGACCCGGGGCATTGGGATCATCATATTTTCCCCTTGCAAGGTCAATCGCGTGGCGAAATCCTCTTATATTGATAAAGCCCATTCTTATCGTAAAGAAAACAGCTCCTATAACTAACCATATAACGATAAATGGAATAGGTTTTTGTTGGGTATCCCCATTAGGGTGAAGTAATGCTATTTTTTCATCATATTCTATGGAGGCAAAAACGTGTGCTCCTTCTTCAATAATATGAGCACTTTTACCGGAATCATAAATAACCCCTCCTTCTTTGTTTAAATGTTTTAGTGTTCCTGCAACCGGTGACTGTGCTTCGAATTCTTCCACACCATCCCTACTAATTATTGCGATGCCTTCGTTTTCATTTACATGCTCTCCCTCTGCCTTTAACCATCTTTTTATAGTAAATACTCCTTCGATACCGGGTTCCCATCCCGGAATAGGAATAGGTTGCGCATCCGCATAAACAACCGGATCATAAATTCCTATGGCTGAAAAGGGATCCCAAAAAAGAACACTTCCTATACTGGCAACAATAGGGGAAAATGTACCGTTGAATTTTTCAGTGATTGCCTCAGCAGGAACAGTGAATTCCCTCGTTACTGAATTCCCCATCACATCTGTCACAGTAACTGTATAAGGAACTCCTTCTACTAAACCTGTTGCAATTTCTGAAGTGAGCGGTGTATTTTGATTGCTCCATTTGTATTGATAGGGCGGGACTCCTCCTTCTGCAGTTACTTCAATAATACCATCATTTATAACATTGGAAGGATTGGTAATTCGTTCTTTTACTGTTAGTTCCTGAGAAAATACCACTAAAGGGAATAGTAGTAAAATAGCTGCAATAAATTTCGAATTCATATAAGAAAAGATTGATTATTAAATGTTCTTTAAAACGGCTACCAAGATGCTAAAAAAAATAGCGAAATCAAATTTTTTGCCCCTGAAATGTTAACCCTTTCTTAATGAAAAATTTATACGAAAGTAATAAGGAAGGAAAATAGAAATCTTTTACAGCTTACAAATCAAACACAGAAGAACGTTTTGTATAAATTAAATCTTTGAGTTTTAGCCAAAATGCCAGTGTAAGATAGATTGCAAAACCCATCCCTAAGGTTGCAAAAGAAACATATATAAAAAACAACCGAACACTCTTTGCACGCATCCCAAGTTTGTCTGCTAACCTTGAAGAAACGGCAAAGCCATATTTTTCAAAAAAGTGGCGAATGTTGTAAATGAAAGTTAGCATTTATATTTTGTATATAATGTACAAATATATTAAATGGAAATAGATTGTCCATAAATTTTAGTAACTTGTATTCTAAACCTTTAAGAAAATGAAAACTTCCATTATATTTTTATTTCTTTTCCTTTCGCTTTATAATTATTCTCAAGACTTGGATATTCCTGATTCCGTATTTTTAGACAGATTAATAAGTCAGGGAGTGGACACAAATGGAGATGGAATAATTCAGCTTAATGAAGCCCTTGCTGTCACTCACTTGAATGTGAATTCAATAGGCTCAGAAGATAAAATTGAAAACATAGAAGGCATCCAGCACTTTACTAATCTTATCGAGTTAAGGTGTGCTAACAATTTGATTATCTCCCTTGATGTAACAACATTAACAAATCTAGAGTTTCTGCATTGCAATAATAATCAAATCACTTCACTAAATATAACCGGGTTAAGCCAATTAACAATGCTTTGGGCACGATCGAACACGTTAGCTGAAATCGACTTAAGTGGTCTGGATAATATATGGTGGATATGGGTTAGCAACAATAATTTAGACCAAATTGATTTAACCGGTTTAAATACTCTTGAAGCTTTTGAAATTGCAAATAATCTGCTTTCTGTTATTGATTTCACGCCTACCCCAAACTTAAATTATATGGATGTTTCAGGAAATTCTTTAACTGCAATAGATTTCACTCCAACCCCAAACCTAAGTTATATTGATGTTTCAGGAAATTTTTTAGCTGAAATTGAAGTAAACCATTTAACCGGACTAGAGTACCTGTATAGCCAAAACAATGAAATAGAAGAAATATCAATTTCAAACTTAGTAAATCTTTATACGTTATACATAGGAAACAACCTAATTGAAGAGATCGATGGTAGTCTAAATCCAAATTTTATTGAACTTCATTGTGAATCCAATCCCAATTTGACCTATATCAACATGAAAAATGGTGCAATTTCTAGTGCAGATCCAGATATGTTGTACTTTGGATTTGCTTTTTATGACTTACCAAACTTACAATTTATATGTATCGATCCCGGTGAAGAATATGCACTCTCTGAAAGTGGTTATAACCCAGATAATGTTGTTGTTTCTACCACTGACTGTACAATGAGTATAAAAGATTATGTATGGAATAATACATTCATATACCCAAATCCCATTGAAGATAAATTTAATATTTCAAGTCCCGAATACATAAGTGATTATATCGTTTTTGACATGAATGGAAAACAACTTTTTCACTCAAATGATGTAGAAATTGCTGCTGAAAACATTCTCGATTTAAAGGCAGGGTATTATATTTTGGAAATAATGGATGAAAAAAACAACTCAAAATCTTTAAAATTCTTAAAAAAATAATTTTCTATCTTATTTTCTTATCAAATGATTGCCCACAGCACAATGTAAACACCTGTTTTTAGAGCAATAATTATTTTTTAATTCTATAAGAGCCTGGGATTCCATAGCTGTTTTTGCGACCTTTTTAAGGGAATTAAACTTTTTGACTATTTGGTTTTCTTCTTTTTCTATGCTTGCCATCAATTGTAAAACAGCATCAGTTTTTTCGGAAGCATTTTTCTTTGCATATAAAAATTTAATGGGAGCAATTGTATTTATAATCACTAGGTCAATGAAAGGAGTTGTGATTTTTTTTATTCTTTTCGGCGAAGTAGATTTAAAGTTATAGTGGGTATCCCAAAAAGATGTTGTGGTAACCTCAAATAATTTTTCAATCTCCTTCTTATCTTTTGACTGTACAATTTTAGAAAATAAGGTATGTTCCTTTGCATATAGTGCTGCTAATTGTGCTAAACGGACTGTCGGAAAATTAACCGGACGCAATCTGAAAAACCGAATTGGTATTACACCTGTATTGTTTAGCTTAAATTTAGTTTTAAGATAATTGTACTTTGACTGCAAATCTTTGAAATAATTATCATCCACATCCTCTTCCAGTAAACCGGCCTGTCCAAAAAACAAAGCTTCCAGATCTTCTTGCCGGTGCCATAGTTTCCTCACTATTGAAAAATCAAAAGATGTTGCCATACTCAAAAAGGAATCCCCGTTTACCTTTAGCCCGAAATTTTTAGCCAAAAGTTGAAACAGCACTGCCTCCCAATCATTTTTTGCATCTAAAAGCAACTTTTCAATATATGTTGATTTGTTTTCCAAACGTTCCAAATACAATCTTTCCAGCCAGTTTTGGAACAGAAACTCATCGACACCTGCAAAGTCTTCCTCACAATTGATCCACTTTTTATTTTTTGTGAATAACCTGCTATAATTTGCCAAAGCCGAAGAATTTACCCTCTTCTTTAAAACCAATGTAGGTATTGTGGTATTGTCTTTTTGGTAAACATCGGTATTGTGTTCCCAAACCACATGAAGTATTACATTGTCATAAGCACTATCTGTCTCGTGATGATGCACATACCAGTCGCCTGATTGCAAATGTATTTCCACATTCCCGGCCCAAAGCTGGTTCCCTATTCGTATTTGCGCATTGAAAAAATCAGGGCCTGAGTTTAAATTATGGGTTCCCTGCTGAAGAATTTCAAGGGACTCCCCTGCTTCGGTTTGCAAATTGGTTTTAGAAAATTTCTGAAATTTCCAGATATGATGTAGAAAATCTTCCTGCATATCCTAAAAATAAGAAAATAAAAGAAAACCCCCTCAGAATTTTATATCCTGAAGGGGTTTTAAGCCAATATTTTTTACGCTTACGCGGAAATTAATCGATATAACCCATTTTTTTCATCCATTCATCGTTGTACATTTTGCCTACATACCTACTTCCGTGGTCGTGAAATAGGACTACTACAACGTCATCCTTGGTGAAATGTTCCTTTAACTGAAGAAGACCTTTCATAGCAGCCCCGGCAGAATTGCCTAAAAAGAAACCTTCTTTTTTTGCTAAAAGCTGGGTGTAAACAGCAGCATCTTTGTCGGTTACCTTTGTAAAGCCATCGATAATACTAAAATCCACATTTTTTGGCAAAATATCTTCGCCAATACCTTCGGTTACATAAGGGTAAATTTCTTTTTCGTCAAAAATACCGGTTTCATGATATTTTTTAAACACACTTCCGTAAGTATCGATACCCCAAACTTTAATATTTGGGTTTTGTTCTTTCAAATATTTACCAACCCCTGAAATCGTACCACCGGTTCCAACACCTACAACAAAATGAGTGACTTTACCGTCAGTTTGTTTCCAGATTTCAGGACCTGTGGTTTCGTAATGTGCTTTAGTGTTTGAAAGATTATCATACTGATTTACATACCAGCTGTTTGGTGTTTCTTTTGCCAATCTTGCAGAAGTGGAGTAATACGATCGTGGATCATCTGGAGCTACATCTGTTGGGCAAACTACTACTTCGCTGCCCACAGCACGTAAAATATCCATTTTTTCCTTGGATTGTTTATCACTGATGACACACACCATTTTATATCCTTTCACGATGGCAGCCAGTGCAAGACCCATCCCTGTATTTCCTGAGGTTCCTTCTATGATGGTGCCACCCGGTTTTAACTTGCCGTCTGCTTCTGCATCTGCAATCATTTTAACTGCCATACGGTCTTTAACCGAGTTGCCGGGATTGAAAGTTTCATATTTAGCAAGTACCAATGCCGGTATATCTTCAGCAAGTTTATTTATTTTTACCAATGGGGTATTCCCTATTGTACCTAATATATTTTCAGCGTATTCCATATCTTTTTTTTGCGATTGCAAATGTAGGGATTTGTAATAAAAACATAACCGTTATTGGCTATTTCTTTAACGGTTTTAAAGCTTTGGTTTCTTTAAAAAAGATTTTCGCATCATAGCGCATCGGTAAGATAGTAGGAACAAACTGCCGGTTATCATTTCTGGGATTATAAACAACCCCGACTGCCCTATTGCCCAGCACCTGATTCATTTTTTCATCACTTCGGTCCTGCTCATCAAAAATCAAATAGAAAGCCTCAAGACCGGTTTTGTTTAATTTTGATTCCACGGTATTGGATTTTGCATTTGGTATTTTCATCTTTTGCATAGCTGTTCCCCAAGATGAACCCGCCATTACAGTTCCTGAATAGGTTGTAAAACCAATTAGAAATACATTGTTGCTCCCGTGTTTTTCCCTGCTGAATTGACCTATATTTTTTTGATCAAAATTACGCATGTTGCTAAAATTTGCATCACCTATATGTGTATTATGTGCCCAAACAATGCCTTTTGCATTTTCGCCATAGAGCGAAAGTAAATCACTCACAGTTTCATGCATATGAATTGCCCTGGAATTCCATGAACCTGCATCATCAGAAGCTACACTCTTTCGGTAAAATTTTTCTGCATTGTGAACTACTTTGGCATTTTGAAGCAGATAGAAAAAATCATTCTCAGATATATCCGGAAAATACAATCTGTTATTTTGTATTAATCCAACAACATTTTTGGTAGAATCAGCACAACTTCTTCTTCCAAAATTCACCGCCCTTGCATATTGCCAGCTATCTCCAATGTAAGGAGAAAAACAACTGTATTGCTCTTTAACTAGTTTATGGAGATTTGAATTATGGGCCTCAAGGAAATTTAAAACTTCGGTTTTAGAACGCCATTCATCATAGACATCCATTCCATAAAAGCCTACTTTTTTATTCTGCGGCAGTTTATCATTGTAGTCTCTCAGCCATTCGGCTAAAGAAACCACTTCTTCATTTGCCCACATCCAGGTAGGCCATCGGTCTAATTTTAGGAGTACTTCCCTAGCAGATTTACCACTGCCTTCTTTATTTTTCACATAATTATTAAGCTGGTATAAACTTGCAAAATCACCTTCCACGGCTATGAAATTAAAATCGTGTTCTTCAATCAATCTTCGGCTGATTTTATCACGCCAGGCATAATATTCATGAGTTCCATGACTTGCCTCTCCCAGCAAAACCAACTTTTTATCACCGGCAGCAGTGATTAAAGGATCCAAATCATTTTCAGATTCTAAAATGTGTGCTTTCTCTTTGAAATCCTGCGCAAAGCAAGAGCTCATAAAAAGCAAGAAAACTATTTTAGTATAAAACCTCATATCTTTAAGATTGCAGATATTCAATATACACATTTACCGGAAAGTTTCAAAACCAAACACCGATTTAAAATATCAAAATTAGAATTTAAGCATCACAAAAATGTTTACTTTTGACAATAGATAATTAAACCCAATCACCACTTATGTTACCATGGCACCAATATCTAATGGCAGTACTTTATATTCTTGCCGGCATCAACCATTTTAGAAAACCAAAAATGTATGAGCGTATTATGCCTCCTTATATTCCGGCCAGAAAATCGATGGTCTATTTGAGCGGTATCGCTGAGATGGTTTTGGGCATCATGCTTATCAACAATGAAGTAAGCATACAAAATATTGCTGCCTGGGGAATAATTCTTATGCTCATCGTTTTTTTCACGGTACACATCTATATGTTACAAGATGAAAGAGCTGCGATGAAATTGCCAAAATGGGTTTTAATCGCTCGCTTACCACTCCAATTAGTATTGATATTCTGGGCATATCAGTATACCTAAAAAAATAGAGAGTTATACCCCTATGAAAACCAAAAGAGAATTTTCAGAAACAGAAATAGACCGCATTATTGAAATGGCATGGGAAGACCGTACGCCGTTTGAAGCAATTACTTTTCAGTTTGGCCTGAAAGAGCAAGAGGTAATTACCTTGATGCGAAAGGAAATGAAACCAAGCAGTTTTAAAATGTGGCGGGAACGTGTACAGGGAAGAAGTACCAAGCACGAAAATTTAAGAAATGACGATACAACCCGTTTCAAGAGCTCCAGTCAAAAGCAAATCACCCACAATAAAATTTCTAAACGCTAACCGAATATATCATTCAATACTTTAGCTAAACGCAATCCTCCTTTTTGCAATTGTACCTTTAACGAATTAAAGTGGTCATACATATAACGGTACCCCAGTTTGTCCCCGTTTTCAGCGCTTGCATATACTTCTCTTGTCAAAACGAGTATTTCTTCTGTCCAGTCTAAAACCGTCCCCTTCTGAATATTTTTTATTTCATCTTTTGTAATTCTCGGCAAATTGTTTGTCAACTCTGTATAGGTCATTGTATAACTTTCTATCATCTGGGAATCCCAAACCCTGTGCAAATTTGTTCCTTCATTAAACCATCGCACCTGGAAGTCATTTCCTCCTTTATCCTCTTCCAATCCTAAATGAAGTGGCTGGTGTAAATCACCTATTAAGTGTACAAGCATTTTCAAATAGAAAACTTTATGTTCCCTGGATGTAGAGGCATCTTTTAATCCGGCTATGCATTTTTCAATTCCAAAAATTATATCTCCTTTTGGATTTTTTTCTACCTCGTGGTATGTTTTATCAAACGGGATATTTACATAATGCCAAGGACCGTATTCCCTGTACTTGGGATCACTTTTAATTTCGTCTGCAAAGGTGGAAGCAACTGCCAGGGACATTCCGTTAAGAAGTTTGTCAATTTCTTTTTTTGCTTTTTTGGTAAGATTTTCAGAAGCTACTTCCGCAGTAACTCTATGGCCGGTTTGACCCCAATCTTCTGAAGCTAAGAGGGATGAGGAAATTAAAAGTAACCCAGTAAAAAGTATAAGTATATTTTTCATTTTAAAACTGCTTTATAAGGTTACAAATATATCCTCTTTATTTTCGGAAACTGAAGTCTTCATGTCATATTACTGTTAATTAGTGGGGTTACTTTTTCCTCTTGTATTTTTTTTTGTTCCAATTATTAAACTATTCTTAAAGTATCTCAATGTAAAAGGGTAAATGTAAAATTTTATGTAAATTGAAAATTATCAACTGTAAAACTTAAATTAATGAACCCATTACTCAAAAAAATCAAAAATGTGAAATCTGATGCATGCGTAACTATAATTTTAAACAGCCATCGCACTCATCCTGAAAATGAACAAGACCCCATCAACTTAAAAAACCTGGTTAAAAATGCAGAAGAGCGTCTTTATAAAGACTATGAAAAGCGATTTGTGTGGCCCATTATGGAAAAACTAAATACGCTGTTGGAAACTATTGACCATCGCGAAAATTTAGAAAGTTTACTCCTATTTATAAATGAAGACATTGCTGAGTATACACGGCTGGCAATCGCTGTGGAAGACAGGGTTGTAATTGATGATAATTTTGCTACCAGGGATTTAATAAGGGCAGAACACGAGCAGGAAGCATATTATACATTGGTTTTGAGTAAAAATGAAGCACGTCTTATAGAGGCTATGAACGACAAACCGGTTTCAGAAATAAAAGGCGTATTTCCATACAAAAACGAAACACTATATAATTCTGAGAAAATTAAGAGACATACCGGGGACTCCGATGATAATCTAACCCGCGAGTTTTTTAACCGAATTGATAAAGAAGTTCAGTCTGTCGTTAAAAATCACCCGCTACCGGTGATGATATTAGGAGATGAAAGAAACTATACCCATTTTATGGAAGTAGC
>JBGTDF010000102.1:0-5000 GCA_041748455.1 Planktosalinus sp. | reverse complement strand
CCCAAAAAATGAAAAACCTAACCCTTTTTATTTTTCTGTTCGTTTTTACCATTACCAATTCCCAAAATAAACTGGAAGATTTACTGGCTGCCGGTAAAGAAGATGCACAGCGCTTTGCTGAAGCATATATAAGCCCTGCTGCAGAAGGCGTAATTTATAACCTCTCTAACGGCTGGATACAATCTGCAGAAGTAAAAAGCCCACTTAAATTTGAAATTGCAGTTATTGGGAATATGTCTTTTGTCAGGGATGAAAACAAGAGCTTTTTATTGAATACAGCAGACTATAATAATTTGCAATTCAGGGATGGAAGTGCTTCAAAAAATGTGGCTACCGCTTTTGGGGAAAATAATCCCGATGTTATTGTTTTTGCAACCGTGACTGATGATACCGGACTTTTTAATGAAGAAGTCGAATTTGAATTGCCTCAAGGATTGGGGAGTGCCAATGTTAATTTTATTCCGACTGTATTTCTTCAGGGGAGAATTGGGGTATTCAAAGCCACAGAACTAAAAGTGCGTTATTTCCCTAAAATAGACTATGACGATGTAAAAACCGGCCTATTCGGGGCGGGAGTACAACACGAATTCACCCAATGGTTGCCCGCTGAAAAAGTATTTCCTGTCGCAATTTCGGGTTTCATTGGTTTTACAAATCTTAATGGAAGTTATGATTTTACAGATAGTCAAATTGTGCAAGGAACCAATCAGCGTTTTGAAGTAAAACAGAACAGTTGGCTGTTTCAGCTACATGCCTCTACAAAATTGCCTGTCATTAATTTTTATGGCGGAATTGGGTATGTAACGGGAACGTCAGATTTTGATGTTTTAGGAACCTATACAGTAAGGGCAGGAACACCACTTTTTGAATCTTCCGCAACTTTTGTGGATCCTTTTTCCGTGAAAAACAAAGTCTCAGGTGTAAAAGCGACGATTGGCACCAGATTAAAGCTGGCTTTCTTCAATATTTACGCAGAATATAACCTCTCTGAATACAATACGGCAAGCGCCGGAATTGGTTTCGGAATTTAATGGGTAAAACCCCTATTTTTTAACTAGATATTTGTAATTTTGCACTTTCATTTTTAACTTAAAAAAATATACAAATATGAAAGTAACAGTTGTAGGTGCAGGTGCTGTAGGTGCTAGTTGTGCAGAGTACATAGCGATTAAGGATTTTGCTTCAGAAGTAGTTCTTTTAGACATAAAGGAAGGCTTTGCTGAAGGAAAAGCGATGGATTTAATGCAAACTGCCTCCTTAATGGGTTTTGATACCAGGATTACAGGAACCACAAACGATTATGCAAAAACTGCCAATAGCGATATTGCCGTAATCACAAGTGGCATCCCGCGTAAACCGGGTATGACCAGGGAAGAACTCATCGACATCAACGCCGGAATCGTTAAAACTGTTGCTACAAACTTAGTAAAACATTCTCCCAATGTAATTCTTATTGTCGTTAGTAACCCAATGGATACAATGACATATCTTGCCCATAAAGCTACAGGATTACCTTCTCATAAAATTATAGGTATGGGTGGCGCTTTAGACAGTGCCCGTTTTAAATACTTCTTAAGTGAGGCCTTAGAGTGCCCGCAGTCTGATGTTGACGGAATGGTTTTAGGAATGCACAGTGATACCGGAATGATTCCATTGACAAGATTGGCAACCAGAAACAGTGTTCCTGTATCTGAATTTCTTTCTGATGATAAATTAAATAAAGTTTTGGAAGATACTAAAGTGGGTGGTGCAACCCTGACTAAATTATTGGGCACTTCTGCCTGGTATGCTCCGGGAGCTGCTGTTTCTTCATTGGTACAGGCAATCGCTTGTGATCAAAAGAAACTTTTTCCTTGCTCTGTAATGCTTAACGGGGAATATGGATTATCTGATCTTTGTATTGGTGCTCCGGTTATTATAGGAAAGAATGGTATAGAAAAAATAGTGGAAATAGCACTTAATGATACAGAAAAAGTAAAAATGAATGAAAGCGCAGAAGCCGTAAAAGGAACCAATGCACTCCTGAATTAAAGACCTTCAAATTTTAAATTTCCAAATTCCAAAAGCGTTTAAGTTGCTTTTGGAATTTGGGTTTTGATATTTGTATTGTATATAGCTTTTTAAAACTGAAAAAATAATTGCCTTTTCTTATTTGAAATTCTATATTTGCACGTTTGAAAAAAACCAACTTATTCATTAATATACATAACACACACACAGAATGCAAAATAAGGGACTAATAATAGTATTTGCTGCATTGTTTGGCCTGGTAAGTATTTACCAGTTATCTTTTACTTATATCGCTACAAAGGTAGAAGGAGAAGCTAAAGAATTTGCTACAGCAAAAATTTCAGAAAATGAAGCAGATTATGCAGTAAAGAGGGATTTGGAAGAAAAAAACTATCTGGATTCCATAGGTGGCAATCCGGTGTTGTTGGGAATTGATTATAATTCAGCCAAGGAAAAAGAACTAAACAAAGGGCTTGACCTTAAAGGAGGGATCAATGTGATCCTTCAAATTTCAGTAAAAGATATATTGATAGGTCTTTCTAATAACTCTAAAGACCCTGCATTTAATCAGGCATTAGATCGTGCTTTTGAAATTCAGAAAGAATCTGCAGATACTTATATTGATGCTTTTTTCAAAGCCTACAATGAAGTTCCGGGAGAAAATAATCTTGCGACTGTATTCTTTACCAAAAGTTTAGAGGAAGACATTAACCCTAATATGACCAATGCGGAAGTAAAAACCGTATTGCAAAGAAAAATAGATGAATCTGTTGATGCTGCTTTTGAAGTACTTCGCAAGCGTATTGATAAATTTGGGGTAACACAACCTAACCTGCAACGTTTAGGAAATTCCGCAAGAATATTAGTAGAACTTCCCGGAGCAAGGGATATTCAACGTGTACAATCCTTATTACAAAGTACGGCACAATTAGAGTTCTGGCATGTATTTAAAGCCGGCGAAATGTCTAATTTCCTGCCAAGTGCAAACCAATATATAAAGACTACCTTAAAACCTGAAGTAGAAACTAAGACCGCAGATACAACAGCTGCAGAAGAACCGGATGAAGTTTCCAAACTTCTTGGTGGTGAAGACCTCGACAGTTTAGATCAGGGAGTTACAGCTGAGCCTATTTTTGGCAAAATGCTATATCAAGGTCGTCCTGAAGGAGGACAACTTGCCGCTTTTAGATTAAAAGACACCGCAGAGATAAACAGTTACTTGAGAATGCCTCAAGTTAGAAATTTATTGCCACAGGAACAACGCTTCGCAAAATTTGTATGGGGAAAACCAACCATCCTTACCGAAACAGGTGAGCAAATAGTAGAACTATATGCTTTAAAAGCAAACAGGGATAATGTGCCTGACCTTAGCGGAAATGTTGTTACAGATGCATCTCAGGGATTTGATCAGCGAGGGCAACCTGCAGTAAATATGCAAATGGATGGTCAGGGAGCAAGAATTTGGGAAGAAATGACCGGATTTGCATCTACGCAACAAAGCCAGATTGCTATTGTTCTGGATGATATTGTTTATTCAGCACCTACAGCTTCCAGAGGGGCAATTAGTGGTGGTAGAACAGAAATCACAGGTAACTTTTCCCTAAATGAAGCGATTGACCTTGCAAACGTATTGCGTGCTGGTAAACTTCCTGCATCTGCTGACATTATTCAAAGTGAAATTGTAGGACCATCCTTGGGCCAGGAAGCAATCGACAGTGGTATATTGTCATTTATGCTTGCGTTGTGTCTGGTACTTTTATGGATGATTTTCTATTATGGTAAAGCTGGTATATTTGCCAATGTTGCCTTATTGGTTAATATATTATTCATCTTTGGCGTTCTTGCTGGCCTGGGTGCCGTGCTTACCCTTCCGGGAATAGCCGGTATCGTGCTTACCATAGGTATGTCTGTGGATGCAAACGTGCTTATTTTTGAACGTATCAGGGAAGAACTCTATAAAGGAAAATCGCAAAAAGATGCCATTAAGGATGGTTTCAACAACGCGCTTTCTTCCATTTTAGATGCTAATATAACAACAGCCTTGACCGGTATAATCCTTTTGGTATTTGGTACAGGACCAATTAAAGGTTTTGCAACTACATTATTAATAGGTATTTTAACTTCTTTATTTACAGCCATCTTCATTACCAGATTGTTTATTGACAGATATACGGTAAACGGAAAACCATTGTTATTTTCAACACCTATTACTAAGAACTTATTCAGAAACCTGAGTATTAATTTCTTGGGCAAACGTAAAATTGCATACATAATCTCAGGAGTATTAATTGTTTTGGCACTTGGCTCTTTATTTACACAAGGTTTAAATCAAGGTGTTGATTTTGTTGGTGGTAGAACATATACAGTTCGATTTGATAAAACCGTTATTGCATCAGAAATTCAACAGGATCTGGTTGCGGTATATGGAAGTGCAGAGGCAAAAACCTTTGGAGGTACTAATCAGTTAAAAATCACGACAAAATATAAAGTAGATGAGCAAAATGCTGAAGTAGATGAAGAAACCCAGGTATTGTTATTCCAGGGATTACAACCTCATTTTCCTGCAGGATTTACCTACGATGATTTTTTAAGTGACGATGATACTAAACAAGTTGGATTAATGCAATCCATGAAAGTAGGGCCAACAATCGCAAGTAATATTAAACGCGCATCTGTATGGGCAGTTTCCGGATCTTTGATTGTGGTTTTCCTTTACATATTATTACGATTTAGAAGATGGCAGTTTAGTTTAGGGGCTGTTGCCGCAGTATTGCATGATGTAATCATCGTTCTGGGCTTATTCTCCCTATTCCGAAATGTAATGCCTTTCTCAATGGAAATTGATCAGGCATTTATTGCAGCTATCCTTACCGTGATAGGATACTCACTGAATGATACCGTGGTAGTGTTTGACCGTATCAGGGAATACTTTAATGAAAACCCTTCGTGGAAAATGAGCCGCGTTATTAATGCAGCGGTAAACAGTACCA
>JBGTDF010000101.1:0-3369 GCA_041748455.1 Planktosalinus sp. | reverse complement strand
TTCAAGTTCGCCATTATGCACAAGGAGAACTAAAGGGAAGGTATATTTGGATCCAAACTTAGAAGCATATTGTTTCTTAAATTCATCCCGATGGAGAAATTCCATCGGGATTTTGCTTGAGGTCCTGAATTTTTTCCAGTCCTTATTTTCCATAAAAACGTCATAGGTAATATCACACAAATTACAAGCGTAGGTTTTTGGGCTTATCACTTTGTGCAACGCATCCAGATACCCATTAAACCTTCCGGAATTTGCGTTGTATATAAATAGTATTTTATCCAAACAATTATCTTTTTAACTCCAGTTTTTCTGCGAAATACTCTGTAAAATCACGCATAGTGGCACTCATTTTATCGTCATTGGTGGCGCGCTCAAAAGTATCTGCCATGGCACTGAGGGTTTGATGGAAGAAAATTTTCATTTCGTCCAAAGGCATATCTTTGGTCCACAAATCGATGCGCAAGGATTCTTTTGCTTTGGAATCCCAAACGGAAAGCATAATCGCTTTGGTCTCTTCATGCTGAATGCCGCCATCAGGTGCGGTCCAGTATAATTTTTCAGGGATTTTATTTTCATCTAAAGCAACATCAATTTCTATGGTAGATTTGTGTGTTTTTGCCATTACCTTCTGGGTTTAAATTTTGAGTTATTAAAAAGTTCTTCTGTGGGTGTTGCCATTAACTGAGCAAGGGAAACATCATTGTTTTCTGCATAAGCTTTGACTATTTGCCAACCCATATATTGCCCTAGTCTTCCGGGGGATTCATTGTCCAGTTCCAGATAAAATTTAGAAAATGGCGCCGCATTTATAAATCTGGGCATAAGCTGCGGGTCAGTTCCAAAGAGCATTTCCCGTTCCACAAAATACCGCCATATTTCAGATTCATTTTCCTGAGCCCATTGCAATTCTTCTTGAGTGTATGCTATTATGCGGTATTCTTCAAAAAGCGGCAGCAGCATTTCTTTCAAATAATGCAGTTTACCATAATATACCATGGCATCTAATAGCGTTCTGCCCGATGGCCTTGGAACAAGCTGCTCAGCATAAGCTTCTGCAATGGATGGGGTTATTTGGTCTTTAGTGAAATTTTT
The DNA here is from genome assembly GCA_041748455.1 of Planktosalinus sp. Lineage (GTDB taxonomy): Bacteria > Bacteroidota > Bacteroidia > Flavobacteriales > Flavobacteriaceae > Planktosalinus. Next base: position 2,277 of record JBGTDF010000101.1, on the reverse strand, counting down.
TGCCAGATAAACCGGGATATCCACATAAAAAAAGTGGTCTTTACCTAAAAAATTATCCAGCCCGATGACCAAAAGGGTATCTGCAATTGCAATTTTATTCCTATAATCCACATCAGATATGACGGTAATTATTTTAGGCTCTTTAAAAGAAGGAAAGTAATATTTTAAATGCTGAAAAAGGGATTCTATTTCCTCTTCGATTTCCGAAAAATCAGCATATACCTTTTCAACCTCTGTTTCCAATTGCCATTGCAAGCTATCCTGCATTTTTTCTATCCAGACAGAATCTTCATATTGCACTGGAAACAGATAAGGAAATTCACTTTTTAAAGCACTTAAATTTTCAGGTGTCGCAGCAGCAAATTTATGGTCAAATCTTACTACTTCTACTTTAACCGGAATCACACTCACCTCTTTTTTAATTTTCTTTTCGGAAGTACATGAAAAGAGGATAACTAAAAAAGCTAAAAAGAAGAGGGTGTTTTTCATGGTTTCTGAATTGTGAAAGTTATCAATGCTTTAACGAAAGTATGTTTTATAAATTTTATCTTTGATTTATAATTGCCGCAAAGGTAGTATTTAACCCATAAATAACCATACAAATGCAAACAGGAAAAGTGGTCGATCACATTGTAAACTGGTTAAAGGAATATGCAACAAACGCAAAAATGGAAGGCTTTGTTATTGGCATCAGCGGGGGCGTTGATTCTGCTGTCACATCTACCCTTTGTGCAAAAACAGGAATGCCGTTATTATGTGTGGAAATGCCCATTTATCAGGACGCAAAACAAGTAAGCAGAGGTCAGGAGCATATACAATTTCTAAAGACCCAATTTGCCAATGTAAGTAATCTTACAATAGAACTTACACCGGTTTTTGATAGTTTTAAAATGCAGGTCCCTGAAATAGAAAATAAAGACCTGGTAAACCTGTCTTTAGCAAATACCAGGGCAAGACTGCGTATGACCACTTTGTATTATTTTGCGGGAATGCATCGATATCTGGTTGCCGGAACGGGGAATAAAGTAGAAGATTTTGGCGTGGGGTTTTACACAAAGTATGGTGATGGGGGCGTGGATGTAAGCCCCATAGCAGATTTAATGAAAAGCGAGGTATATGCAATTGCCGAATATCTCACTATTTCCAGATCGATCATTAAAGCCGCTCCCACCGATGGCTTATTTGGTGACGACAGGACAGACGAAGACCAACTGGGGGCCTCATACGATGAACTGGAGTGGGCAATGCTAATGACAGGGGCAAATAAAACAGAAAATGACTTTAACGGAAGGCAAAAAGAGGTATTTCAAATATACAAAAGGCTCCATAACGCTAATCAACACAAAATGAAACCAATACCCATCTGTGAAATTCCGTTGAATATGAAATAGTATTTGTATTTAATCGATTATTCTAGAGTTTCAACGAAAAGTATAATCTGCAAGGTTGTAATTTTATACATTTGATTTTTGTAGTATTATATTTACAAACAAAAAATATATTTCCTACAAAAAAAGCAGTGATGAATTACTAATAAAATACCAACCTCTCAAACTATGACTTCAATAATTATTGCAGACCATCACCCCATTGCCCGTAAGGGCATCGCATGCCTACTAAAGAAAAATGCCGAATATAAAATTGTGGACAAAGTTAACAATGGCGATGAGCTTTTTAGATCCATCAGAAAAAATCAACCAGATGTTTTGATTATGGAAATAGATATGCCTCAGGTAAATGGAATAACAGTTTTAAGAACAATCAAGGCAGAATTCCCCAATCTAAAAGTATTAATTTACTCTTGCCACCCGGAAGAAATTTATGCCCTTCGTTCTATTAAATCAGGAGCATCTGCTTACATTTCCAAAACCGCTTCTACAAAATTATTGAAAAAAGCATTGAAGAAAGTCTCCAAAGGAGGTATTTTCTTAAATGACGATTTAACAACTACTTTTACCAGCAGAAATGTAGGAGAAAGCAGTGCGTTAAGCAGGTACAAAAAACTTTCTTCCAGGGAGATTGAAGTATTAAATCTTTTATCTAATGGCAAACGCAATAAGGATATTGCAAATGCGCTAGAAATCAATGAAAAAACAGTAAGTACTTACAAAACCAGATTGCTTAAAAAATTAAAAGTGGATAATCTGGCTGATTTGATTCATCAATCCAGAATGTTTCAGTTTAGTTAAAAGAATTAATTTTTAGGTTTTAGAGTTAATGAACTCATCTTGACTTTTTTGATTGAAGTGAAAATTAGCTATTTTGAGCCTGATTGAA
>JBGTDF010000100.1:0-9842 GCA_041748455.1 Planktosalinus sp. | reverse complement strand
AATTTTGTTTTTGACCACAAGATCAATTGTTTTGTGGGCAATAATGGTGTCGGAAAAACGAATGTACTCGATGCAATTTACCATCTTTCTTTCGGAAAAAGTTATTTCAACCCTATTACCAGCCAAAACATTAACCACAACGCCGATTTTTTTGTAATTGATGGTGAATATCTCAAAAAAGAATCCAGGGAAAGGGTCATTGTAAGTGCTAAGAGAAATCAGAAAAAAGTAATAAAACGAAACGGTAAAACCTATGAGAAATTTTCAGAACACGTGGGGCTTATTCCGCTAGTTATAATTTCCCCGGCAGACAGGGATTTAATTACCGAAGGCAGCGAAACCAGAAGAAAGTTTATGGATGGGGTTATTTCCCAGGGCGACCAGAATTACCTCAACACCCTTCTCAGTTATAACAAAGTATTACTGCAGCGCAATGCCTTACTGAAATATTTTGCCCTGAACAATACCAGTAATGAAGACACTTTACAAATTTACAACAGTCAGTTAACAGAACTTGGAAATATTATTTATAAAAAAAGATTGGAATTTATTGCCCTTTTCTCCCCTATTTTTAACAAAAGGCACCGGTCTATCGCCAACGGCAATGAAGAAGTGAAACTGGTTTATAAAAGCCACCTGGACGATGGGGATTTCTCCCAACTTCTTAAAGAAAATATTCATAAAGACAAAGCCGCTCATTATACCACCGTGGGCACCCACAAAGACGATCTTATTTTTGAAATTGCAGATTTTCCCATTAAAAAGTTCGGCTCGCAAGGCCAGCAAAAATCGTATTTGATAGCCTTAAAACTTGCGCAATTTGATTTTCTGAAACAATTAAGTAAGGTAAACCCTATTTTATTGCTCGATGATATATTTGACAAACTGGATGAAAACCGTGTGGAACAACTAATCACACTGGTGGACAATGAAAATTTTGGGCAGTTGTTTATAAGTGACACCCATGCAGACCGCACGGAAGCCATTGTCAAAAAAGTACATCAGACCTATAAAATGTTCCATTTAACCTAGACCATTTCCTTTAGAAATATGTACTTTTAGTACCACAAATTATCCCAGAAATGAATTTGAATTTGAAACAAATCTTACCAATAGTACTGTTAATTTGCGCAAGTGTAATATTTTCTTGTAACCGGCAAAGTCCGGAAGAAAAACTGGCACATCTCAACGGGTATTGGGAAATTACAGAAGTAGAGCTCGACAATGGCACTGTTAAAGAATATAGTATAAACACAACAATCGATTATATAGAAATTCACAACAACGAAGGTTTTAGAAAAAAAGTAGCCCCCAATCTATCGGGAGGATTTACCGTAAATGACGATGCTGAAAAGATTATCGTAAAAATTGAGAACGACAGTCTCCATTTATATTATTCCACTCTTTTTGACAGTTGGAGAGAAACGGTTCTGAGGGCAAATGAAATGGAACTGGAAATCTTAAATTCAGACAAAAAGAGATTCAAGTATACAAGGTTTGAAAAATTAAATTTTGAATAATGGCCAAAAGAAAAAGACATGGGGAAGAGGTCTCCATTGGGGATGTGCTTAAAGATTTTGTAGAAACAAACAATCTGGATAAGGGCTTAAATAAGGTGCAGGTAGTGGATGTATGGAATGCGATGATGGGCCCTGCCATTCAAAAATATACCACAGGAATAAAACTGGAACGGGAAACTTTATACGTTCAACTCAGTTCTTCGGTTTTGAGGGAGGAATTGAGTTATGGCAAACAAAAAATTGTGGATATGCTGAATGAAGAATTGGGCAGGGTCCTGATCAAAGAATTAGTTTTAAGATAAAAAAAACCGCTTTCAAAAGAAAGCGGTTTTTTAGTTTTTATATCAAAATGTTATTAAAACATCTCCCTACCTGAGAAATGAAAAGCGCTTTCAATAGCTGCGTTCTCATCGCTGTCACTTCCGTGTACTGCATTTTCGCCGATAGAAGCTGCATATAATTTACGAATGGTACCCTCAGCTGCGTCTGCAGGATTGGTAGCTCCAATTAATTTTCTGAAATCTTCCACAGCATTGTCTTTTTCAAGGATAGCAGCAACGATAGGTCCTCTTGTCATATATTCCACTAACTCCCCATAAAAAGGGCGCTCACTGTGCACAGCATAAAATGCTTTTGCATCTGCTGTGGTCATTTGAGTCAATTTTAAAGCCACAATTCTAAATCCTGCTTTATTAATCATTTCAAGTATTGCCCCAATGTGCCCTTTTTCAACACTGTCAGGCTTTAACATTGTAAATGTTCTATTTGTTGCCATTATATTTTTTTTTTAAATTCGGTGCAAAAGTAGGGATTTAAAACTAATTTTTAGCAGGAATAGGAAAATAGAATATTATTAAAAAGCTATCTAATACTGAAAAAAGCAGTGCTAATACATATCCTGCTAAAACGAGCTTAAGACTTTAAACTATATTTACTGAAAATGATCAAAATAAAGTATATTTGACTAAGCTTTTGATTTAAAATTCATATTCCCTGTATTATGATTAGATCACTCTCTATATTGTTTTTGATTGCACTACCCTTTCTGTCTTCAGCACAGGAAAAGAATGTTCCCATACCTACATCAATTAATATTAATGAGAAATACATTGACAGTGTTTTTTTAGAAATCCAAAAATTAAAAATAAACTCAGAAAAGAAAGTAGTCTACAGCCAAATATATAATAAGTATGTTGTACGCTCTGAAGAAGAAGCAATTGCCGTTTTTGAGTATGCCAAAACAAAAGATACAACAGCCCATCATAAGATGATGGTTTTATATAACTTGGGTAATATTTTTGTTGCAAAAGGAAAACAAGAAGAAGCATTAATTTTTTTAAATTCGGGAAAAGATTTAAGTAAAAAAATAAAAGATCTTGAAGGTGAATTTAATTTCCATATTTCATTAGCAACAACTCATATTAATCTAAACAACCCCGATGTAGCATTATTCCACCTTAATTATGCAGAAGCCATACATCTTGATGCTAATCAAAAAGACAATTTATGGAAGGTATATCTTTACAAAGGTATTTTACAAGACAAAATAGGTAATGTTAAGGAGAAAGTAATCTATTGGAAAAAAATGTGGAAAGCCGGAGCGCATTTAGAAAATAATTCACATAAAAGATACATACTCTATACCCTGGCCGATTTTTTTACCTATACAATTGATATTTATCCCATTGAAGCCGTGCAATTTACTGATTTATGGCTTCAACATTATCACGAATCACGTCAAGACGTTACCAGAACGCTGCCAACGGGGCATGTGGATGTGCATTTTAGGTTTAAAAATGATCTCAATCCTGATCATATTAAATCTCTTGAGCGGACATTATTTATAGCAGATAGTCTCAATTCTCCTGAAACTATGGTCTATACTGCAAATACTTTAGCAGAAATTAATCAAAAAAATGGCAAGCCACAAACAGCAATAAATTATTTACAACAAGTAGAAAAAAAACTAGCCACACTTGAAGATCCTCATGCACAATTGACATTATTTAACTTGTTAGTAAAAAACACAGAACTAGCAGGTGATTACAAACTGGCACTGCATTACAAAACTTTAGAGGGAGATCAAAGAGACCTGATACGCTCTGAACAGATGGTAAAAAACATTGCTGAACAGAAAGTGCAGTTTGAAACCGAAAAAAAAGAAAAAGAAAACGAACTCTTAGCTATTGAAAATACATTAATCAATCAGCAAAAGAGCAATCAACTCAAGATTTTTATTTTTGGTGCGTTTTTTTTGATAAGTATAGGAACTCTTTTGTTTTTTCAAAACAGGCAACGAAAAAAAGCAAATACCAAACTCATCCTTTTAAATACAGAACTCGATCTAGCAAACAAAGTTAAAACACGGTTTTTTTCTATTTTAAATCACGATTTACGCAGTCCGGTAGCTAATCTCATTTCCTTTTTAAACCTTCAGAAAGAAAACCCCGAACTCCTGGATGAAGAAACAAAAAAGCGTATGGACGAAAAAACAGTGCATACTGCAGAAAATCTACTCCAGTCCATGGAAGATATGTTGCTATGGAGCAAAGGTCAAATGGAGCATTTTGCGCCACAATTTAAAAAAATAAGCGTCAGCAATTTATTTATTGACAATCAAAAAGTATTTTCCGGATACAACCAGATCGAAATTAAATACATTAATGACGAAAATATAGAAATCGTTACTGACGAGAATTACCTGAAAACGATTCTGCGCAATCTCACCAGCAATGCAATAAATGCTATTACAAGTGCTAAAAATCCCAAAATAGTTTGGAAAGCCTGGCAAAAAAATTCAAAAAAATTCATCTCCATTAGCGATAACGGCCCCGGTGCATCCAAAGAACAGTTACAGGCTTTATTTGATGAAAACAACGTTGTGGGAATTCAATCTGGCTTGGGTTTGCATTTAATCAGAGATCTGGCTAAACCTATCAATTGTAAAATAGATGTAGAATCTCAACCCGACAATGGCACCACGTTTATTTTAGAATTTCAGGGTTCCAATAATAAACCCGTATTTAGTTGATCTTTATAACTTCTGCCTATAGGAATACTAACATTATTGGATAACTGTAACTCATTGACACCAATTTTTTGAATGCGGTTTTTTTGGACGGCATAACTTCTATGCACTCTAATAAACGATTGAAAATGAACTTCTTTTAACAAATTCCCAATACTCGCTAATACACAATGCCTTTTTTGTGGGGTCACAATTAGGGTATAATCTTTTAACGCTTCCAGATAGAGGATATCGTACAACTTGAGTTTGATTTGTTGATGTCCTTCCTTTATATAAATAGTATCCCCTCCCAGACTGGATTCAAAAAGTTCCGCCTTATGCCTAACCTCCATAAACTCATTTATGCGACTCATCGTTTGAGAAAACCTGTCCATTTTAATTGGTTTAACAATAAAATCCAAAGTTTCCATTTCAAAACTTTCTAAAGCATGTTCAGGATGCGAAGTGATAAAGATACAAACCGGAATTTCCATAGCCGTTCTTCTTAATTCTAAACCGCTCAATTCGTGCATATCAATATCTAAAAAAAGAATATCTACAGGCTCACTTTCCAAAAAATTTAAGGCTTTAATTGAAGATTCAAAAACCCCTTTAATTTCCAGGTTATCAAATCTTTTGGCAAAAGAAACAACAGTCAATCTGTCGATTTCATCATCATCTACAATAATACAGTTGAGCCTAACCATTTTTTTGCTTTTACCAAAGATATAAAAAATGATTCAGGGATACGTCTGTCTATTTAAAACGTTGTTAGTCTATTAGCTCTTTTTTAAGGAAAATAAAGTAGCCAACTTTGGTAGTAAACTAGCAGGTATCATGAAAAAGTTACTTTTCTTTATTACATTCTTAAGCATTCCTCTTACACTTTCAGCGCAAGTAGGAATTAACACGACCAGCCCAAATGCACAATTAGACATCCGTTCTACCAATCAGACAACCCCGGTCAATACAGATGGTGTATTGATTCCTAAAATAGACAATTTCCCCGCAATTAACCCTACTGCCGACCAAGACGGTATGCTGGTTTTTGTTACCGGAAACAGTGTTCCCGATAAAGGATTTTATTACTGGAATCAACCCACAACTACCTGGGTTCCACTTGCAGCCGGTCCATCTCAAGATGCCGACTGGTTTCGCACAGAAACCACAGATGCTGCAACTTCAATAACTGACAGTATTTTTACTATGGGCAATGTTGCCATAGGAAAAAATACCGCAACCGCTTCTTTGGATATTTTAAATGAAGAAAATGAAAGGGCTGTAAATATTTTGATTGACGGAACAACTAACAATACTTATTACAGCTTTTATTCACAACTATCAAACTCAGGTAATGGCACGCATTATGGCATGAATACTCTTTTTTCGGGTTCCGGCTCGGGAGCTCATATTGGTACTATCAGTCGGTTTTCTGCGGGAAGTGGTAACCTAACCGGAAAATGGACAGAGTTCTCAGGTACCATAGGCAATGGCAATCAAATTGGGGCTTACAACAGTTATTTTGCCGGGGGCGACGGTATTCTTGCCGGAAGCTATACCGATATAAGAAATACTGTTGCTGGTAATGGGGTTCAATATGGCAGATACACACGTAATGCCAGCCCGGGAACCGGGACTCATTATGGAAGCTATACTTTATTGGAAGGCGACGGGACGGGAACTCAGTATGGTAATTACCAAATTATATCAAATACCGGGAATCAGGGACACTTTGGAACATATAATATTCTTAACGGAAGCGGTTCGGGGGTGCATAGTGGAGTTTATAACTTATTATCAGGATCCGGGAGCGGGTTTCAATTTGGATTATGGCAACAAATTTCCAATAGTGGTAATGCCGAACATTATGCAGTATATAACATTTTTTCAGGTACCGGCACGGGGGTAAAACATGGGCTTTTTAACATTTATAATACAGATTCCAATGGTACTCAATATGGTGTTAACAATTTATTTCAAAGTAATTTAAGCTCTCCGCAACATGGTTTAAGGAGTTATTTTTGGGGCACCGGTACCGGTGCTAAATATGGTGTATATAATTCTGATAACGCAACTTCAAATGGGTCTCGGTATGGTGTTTACAATACATTTAGTAGTAATTCAGAAGCCGAGCAATATGGTATAAGAAGTGATTTCTCCGGCACCGGTACCGGCGTTAAATACGGAAGTTATACTTTATTGACAGGTAGTGGAACCGGAGAACAATATGGCAACTACCAACTTATTAATAATACAGGAAATGCTACTCATAATGGAAGTTATAATGAATTGACAGGTTCAGGTACGGGTATTCACAATGGAAATTATAATATATTAAGTGGAACCGGGAGTGGACAGCAACGTGGAGTATATAACTTTATTTCAAACACAGGTAATAGTGCACATATGGGCACTTATAATTATCTCACAGGCACCGGTAACGGAGTTCGCAGGGGAACATTTAATTATTTAGAGGGGACTAGTAGTGGGACTCAATATGGAACACAAAATTATATTGTTACTAATGGAGACAATTGGCATACCGGATCCAATAATATTTTAACCGGCAGCGGTACAGGTGGTCGTCAAGGAACCGTTAATTATTTAGGAGGCACCAGCACAGGCGTACAATATAGCAGTAGACAACTTATTGACAATTCAAATAACAATGGGCATTATACCATACATAATGAGTTAAACGGAACCGGTAACGGTCAGCATCGAGGTGTATATAATTTACTTACGGGAACAGGCACGGGTATTAAATATGGATTGGTAAATATATTTGACGCCAATGCAGGAGGAGATCATTATGGCGTTTACTCTGAACTTTCAAGTACAGGAAACGGCTTACATTATGGTATGAACAATCTCTTTTCCGGGACAGGTTCTGGTGCACATGTTGGAACTATCAGTCGATTTTCTGCAGGTAGCGGCAACCTTACCGGGAAATGGACGGAATTTTCAGGGGCCGTTGGCAATGGCAATCAAATAGGTGCCTACAACAGTTATTTTGCCGGAGGCAACGGCATACTCGCCGGCAGCTTTACAGATATTAGAAACACTGTTACCGGTAATGGCCCGCAATATGGGACTTTCTCAAGTAATTCAAGTACCGGTACCGGTAATAAATATGGGGTTTATTCTGAAATAATTGCGTCTGCCGGGGGCACACATTATGGCATTTACTCAAGCACTCCAAATACTACGGGGTGGGCAGGGTATTTTATAGGAAGAATGGCTGTAATGAATGGTGACGTAGGCGTAAGAATAGCCAATCCTGGTTATGATATACATTTAAAGCAAACAGCAATTACAGATGCAGGTCGTGGGGGAATTGCGCTAGAACATGCAACCAATACCAATAACTGGAAAATATATAACTCCGGTTTATTTCTATCCTTTGCCGAAAATGGTGTAAGACGAGCTTATATTACAAATGGAACTGGTACTTATGTTGCAACTTCAGACCGAAGGCTAAAAAAGCATATTATTCCAGCAAATGACATACTCTCAAAGTTAAAAACCCTTAATGTATACAACTATTTATATGTAGACCAAGATGATTCAGCAAAAAAGACTTTAGGTTTTATGGCTCAAGATGTTCAGCCTTTATTTCCAGAATTGGTAGAAACAAATGAGGATGGATATTTTGGCTTAAACTATTCAGGTTTTGGAGTATTAGCCATCAAAGCCATACAAGAACAACAAGAAGAAATAGAACAGCTTAAAAAAGAAAATCAAGATATAAAAGAACGACAACAGCAACTTGAAAAGCGACTTTTAGAAATTGAATTAAAACTAAATGTGAAGTAATCACAAAAATAATCAGTATTGAAAAAAAATCTCCCTTTCGCAATCTATTTCCGAAATAAATAACACCAAAACACTTAACTTTGAACAAGTTACATCCGGTATTGATGTAATAGCAATTACTACAAACAATCAAACATATATGTTTAAAATAATGAAAAAATAAAAACCCTTTATAACTATGAAATCAATACTTATCATTGCATTGACGTTTACTCTTATTTCATGCTCAGACACAAAAACATCAAAAAAAAGTGATCCAAAAACCATCCTGGCTGTTTTGGCCCATCCCGACGATGAAACGGCGTTAGCACAAATTCTTTACCGCTATGCAAGAGAGGGCAATAAAGTGTATTTGGTTATTGCCACTGACGGTAGGTATGGAGTTGCAGAACACGCAGGTATTCCCCCGGGCGACAGTTTAGCGGCAGTAAGACGGGCAGAAACCATTTGTGCCTGTGAAATTTTGGGAATTGAAGAACCTATATTTTTTGATGCCCACGATGCTTTTGGAGCAATAAACGGTATGGACGAATATTTCAGGCAAACGGGAATGGTAAAAGAGAAATTGACAAAAACTATCTCTGAGTTAAACCCGGACATAATCATCACCTTTGGCCCTGATGGTGACACAGGACACTTTGACCACCGGGGAATTAGTAATATAGTCACCGAAGTACTATTAAAAAATAAAGGTTGGTATGAAAAATATCCTTTGTTTTATTTGGGGTGGACAGAAAAAGATGATGAAAAATTTAAGATGATTGGTGGGTTAAACACGGTGCATCCTGACTACCTAAATGTAGTCATTCATTTTTCTCAAGAGGAAGAAAATGAAGCCCTAAAGATTCTTGACTGTTATAAAAGTCAATTTACTGAGGGAGAAATAGTTGGCTGGAAAGAAATAGAAAAGTCAGACACTACAAACACGCTCTACTTCAGGCAATTTGTAACAGATACCATTGTGCGAAATCATTTTTAATTCAATCCATTTAAAAGAAAAAACGGTGAGTAAGCAACGTATTTTTTGGAGCATTTTTTTTATACTCTTTATCGTGTTTCTGATACCTCCAGCAAGTTATTTAGTTACAGGACTCCCCGATTTCTTTGGCAGAAATGACGTGGTCAGTAAGTTGTGGTTTACTGCTCATATCTTTTCTGGAATACTTGTTTATAGTTTAGCGCCTTTTCAATTTTCAGCTTCTTTAAGAAAGAAAAAACCTAAAAAACATCGGTTTTTAGGCAAAGTGTATATTATTAGTTCCATATTTTGCATTTTAACCCTTTACTTCAGTATCATCCCTAATTCTTTATGTAAAAGTTGTATTCCTTCAGGGTATATGGTTACTACCCTATGGCTTGTTTTCATTATAATTGCTTTCTTCTTTATCATAAATCGAAAAATAGAATTACACAGGCGATTTATGATAAGTGGTTTTATCTGTGCTGCATACTTTGTAACTATTAGGGTTGTGAATATTGCTTTCATGGGATTTTTTCGA
>JBGTDF010000099.1:0-3767 GCA_041748455.1 Planktosalinus sp. | reverse complement strand
CCTGCAATTACAAACACTTTTTGAAAATGCGTATGTAGCACACAAAAACCTTACTGATGCGACAAGATATCTTGCCAATGCTCTTTTTGGGGACTACGGATTGGTTATTTTAGATGGAAATGAAAAAGATTTAAAACAACTCTTTATTCCTTATATAAAAGACGAACTCTTTAAGAATATTTCTTCAGAAGTAGTCGCAAAAACAAACAAGCAGATCAATTCCATTACCGATAAGAACTATAAATTACAGGTGAATCCCCGGGAGATCAATCTGTTTTATCTAAAAGGGGAACTGCGGGAGCGCATTATTGAGAAAGAAGGAATTTTTTACATCAACAGTTCAAATTTAAAATTTACCAAAGAAGAATTACAAACTGAAATCGAGAACCACCCCGAATGTTTCAGCCCAAATGTGATCCTGCGACCCTTGTATCAGGAGGTTATTTTGCCCAATTTAAGTTACATAGGCGGAGGTGGCGAATTAGCTTACTGGTTGCAACTCAAAGCCTTTTTTGAGGAGGTAAAAGTGACATTTCCGGTATTGTTGTTGCGTAATTCTGCTTTGCTTGTTTCAGAAAAACAATTGGGGAAAATCAAAAAACTCGATTTATCTATAGAAGATTTATTTCTGCCAAGCTATGAACTGGAAACCAAAGTAACCAAACAAATTTCTAGCATTAAAATAGATTTTTCGCCACAGCGGAATCACTTGCAACAACAATTCAAAGACCTATATAAATTGGCTGAGCAAACAGATGCGTCATTTAAAGGAGCAGTGGCAGCTCAGGAAAAAAAACAATTAAATGGACTGAATACTCTTGAAAAAAGATTACTTAAAGCTCAGAAGAAAAAACTTAAAGACCATTTAAACCGTGTTTTGGAATTGCAGGACGAACTGTTTCCAAATGGAAACTTACAGGAACGCACTGAAAATTTTTCAGAGTGGTATCTGGAATATGGAGATGAGTTGATTCCTAAAATATTTGCAAATTTAAATCCCTTGGAGCAGGAATTTAAAGTAATCCTATTTTAAATAGTGCTTTATAAAATACTTCATAATTTTTTTTAAATGTTTTCATTTTCCATTGCCCGAAAAAGCAAAATGCCCTATTTTTGCCTATGCAAAACAACAACGTACTCATTTTAGATTTCGGGTCTCAATATACACAGCTTATTGCAAGACGTGTAAGAGAGTTAAACATTTACTGCGAAATCCATCCTTATCATAAAATACCTCAGGATTTAGAAAAATTTAAAGCGGTTGTCCTATCAGGAAGCCCTTTTTCTGTTCGTGCGGAGGATGCACCACATCCTGATCTTTCTGCAATCAGGGGTCATATGCCTATTCTGGCAGTTTGTTATGGTGCACAATATCTCGCACATTTTTTTGATGGTCTCGTAGAACTCTCCAATAACAGGGAATACGGGCGTGCAAAACTTTCCGGTATTTTTGAGGATACCGGGTTGTTTTCAAATATTTCCAAAGGAAGCCAGGTATGGATGAGCCACGGAGATACAATTGTAAAATTACCTAAAAATGGAGTATTGCTTGCCAGCACGCATGATGTTGAAAATGCTGCTTTCCGAATTGAAGGTGAAGAAACCTATGGAATTCAATTTCACCCGGAAGTTTATCACTCTACAGATGGAAAACAACTACTGGAAAACTTTTTGGTACATATATCAGGTGTAGCACAAACCTGGACACCGGCAGCTTTTGTGGATACTACAGTCAAAGAACTTCAAGAGAAAATAAAAGGGGATAAAGTAGTTCTTGGACTAAGCGGTGGTGTGGATTCCACGGTTGCTGCGATATTACTTCATAAAGCTATTGGTACAAACCTGTATTGCATTTTTGTCAATAATGGATTGCTGCGTAAAAATGAATTTGATAGTGTATTGCATCAATATAAAGATATGGGTCTTAATGTGAAGGGCGTGGACGCTTCGGCACGTTTTTTGAATGCCCTTGCCGGATTAGCAGATCCGGAATTAAAGCGTAAAGCAATCGGCAATGCTTTTATTGAAGTATTTGACGATGAGGCCCATCAAATCACTGATGTAGAATGGTTGGCACAAGGCACAATTTATCCTGATGTTATTGAATCTGTTTCTGTAAATGGACCGTCAGTAACTATTAAATCGCATCACAATGTTGGTGGATTGCCTGACTTTATGAAATTGAAAATAGTGGAACCTTTGCGAATGCTCTTTAAAGATGAAGTAAGACGTGTAGGTGCAGAATTGGGTATTTCCAAAGATCTGTTAGGCAGACATCCTTTCCCCGGACCGGGATTGGCAATACGCATCCTTGGGGATATCACCCCGGAAAAAGTGCGTATCTTGCAGGAGGTAGATGCTATTTTTATTGAAGGATTGCGCAAATGGGATTTGTATGACAAAGTATGGCAAGCCGGCGCAATATTACTTCCGGTAGATTCAGTTGGTGTAATGGGTGATGAGAGAACCTATGAAAAAGTGGTGGCTTTGAGAGCAGTGGAAAGTACAGACGGTATGACTGCAGACTGGGTGAACTTGCCTTATGAGTTTTTGCAGGAAACCTCAAATAATATAATAAATAAGGTAAAAGGCGTTAATAGAGTAGTGTATGATATAAGCTCAAAACCGCCCGCAACCATAGAATGGGAATAGAGTGGGTTTGTGGTTTCAAATTACGGAGGTTGAGCGGAGTCGAAACCAGAGCTTAACCAAATCATTAATAGTAAGGTTACTAATTTTAAAAGATACTAAGTGAAAAATTTAATAGTCATTTTATTGTTTTTCTTTATCGGAAAATCTTTTGCATTTGCGCAAACCAGCTACCAAAGCCATCATGTGAAGCAAGGGGAAACGGTATTTAGTATAACAAAACAATACAATATTTCTGAAGAGGAACTGTTCCGGTTAAATCCGGAAGTTAAAAACGGACTTAAAAACAACACTGTTTTGATTATTCCGACAGCTATTGTTCAGGATAAAACCGAAAATATTACTTTCAAAGAACATAAGGTAAAACGTAAGGAAACCCTTTTTGGAATCTCTCAATTGTATGGAGTAACTCAAGATGATATTAAAAAGCACAATAAGCATTTGTATTCTGCCCAAATTAAAAAAGGGGAAGATCTTAAAATACCTATTCGTACGGTAACCATTATTTCCACCACTTCTACTACAACAACAAAGCCCCCTATTCCAACCGGAGGCACCCACAAAGTGGAAGCACAAGAAACCAAGTTTGGGATTGCAAAAATGTATGGCATTAGTGTTGCAGAATTAGAAGCCCTCAATCCTGCAATTTATGGAACGGAAACATTGCCTTTAGGTATTGTACTTAATGTTCCTAAAGTTCAAACTCAAACAGAAGTTTCGGAAACTGTGGATGATAATTTTACTTACTACACGGTAAAAGCCAAAGAAGGATTCTACCGTCTAAAAGTTTTATTTGGGGTTTCGGAAGAAGAAGTTGTTCAATTAAATCCTTTGGCAAAAGACGGTTTAAAAGAAGGAATGGTTGTTAAAATTCCGAAAACTACTTCGGAGACAACTACACAGATTTCTCCTGCAGAACCTTATACAATTGCAAATAAAATCAGTCTGGAAAACAGACTTACCAATTTAAAAACCAAGAATATCGTTGTCTTTTTACCATTTGAGTTGGATAGAATAGTAAATGATTCTGTTTCATCCAATGAAAACCTTATAACCAGAAGTGCTTCCTTAAGAATAGCGCTGGACTTTTATGCAGGGGTTTTAATCGCTGCCGACTT
>JBGTDF010000098.1:0-2374 GCA_041748455.1 Planktosalinus sp. | reverse complement strand
TTATTTCCACACCCCACCGCTTTGAACTCACTCTTTCAGGAAGATTTTGGGCATGGGACAAAGATGATAAGGTGATAAAAAATAGGATGACAGCGACTGCTTTTGTTGAAAAATTAAATTTTCTCATTACCAAGTGCCCTTTCCACAACCACAATCCAGAGAGTATGGTAAGTGGAATTACGGCCATTTTAGTCAAAAACTGGAAAGTTGGGTCTTGTCCCCATGGTGAATAGATATAAGCTGCGATTACACTGCCCACTCCCATGTGCAGCCACCGCGCTGCGTTGCGTTTTGTTGAAGGTTTCATGATTTTTTTTGTTAGCGATAAGAATTGATTTTCAATACAATACGGTGGATAAAATCACCTTCACAAAGTTGAAAATACCGCTTCGCCAAACCGATGTACATTTAATGGTAGGATAGGTAAAAATCAGGGTAAATCCCTGAAAGCAACGGGTGTTAGAGCAGTTTGTGCCTTAAAAAATTTCACGAAATGGGAATAATCCTGAAAATTTAATTGGTAGCCGATTTCCTTTACTGGAAGTGAAGTTTGCTTAAGCAACGATTTGGCCTCCAGCAAAACTACTTGATTAATCATCTCCTTTGCGGACTTTCCTGATACGGATTTAACACATTCGTTTAGATACCCGGGCGTGATATTTAATTGTTCGGCAAAAACACCTACGGTCTTTTGATCAAGAAACTGCTTTTCAAGTAGCTTCAGAAATTTGGAATGGATATCAATATGGGCCGAAGAAAAATCAGAACCGGTGGTGGTCTTAAGTTTATCCTGAATCCTTTTGATATAGACTAAGAAAACCTGCAAGTAATTCTCGATCACGAGTAAATTTTCAGCCTTAAGATGTTCGTATTCATAGATCATCTTTTCGCACAGATCTTCCAGCAATTTATAGTCGGCGTCTTCTAGCGTGGTAATTGGATGACTGTCCGGCGACAAAAAAGTATGCATTAGCCTTGAGTTAAGGTTAGCCGAGTTAACCTTTATAAAGCTTTCTTTTACGAAGAGAATGTAGCCTTCCCAAAGGCCAAATTTCTCCCATTGCGCAAGCCTTCCAGGCGTAAAAATAATTAATTGTTTGTCTTTACTTATTTCTGAGCTTCCCGCAATGTTAATTAGGGAATTACTCGTTTTACATATATTGAACTGATAAAAAGTTAACCGAAACAAATCCATCTTTGAAACTACACTTGGTTTCAAGTCTCTGTATCTGAAAATATGAAATTCACTATGAGGCGATATAATACCGCTTCTAGTTGCCTGATAATATTCATCGAACGTGTGAAAAATAGAAGGCTTATTCATAAATTGTTGTTAGCGAAAATCTTAACATTCGACTGTCAGTCAATGTTTTAAATGTCGGATAAAAAATTAAATATTTTTGCAATCCATCATATTCTACCTAAAGGACGACCCTTCCAGCTCATTTAAGCTGGAAGAATCATCAACTCCTATTTTATCAAATAACCTTTTTCACTTCCTCTACGCTGTTACGATAAATCTCACTTACCTTATCCATGTTTTTGGTAAGATAGCTTTGGGCAGCTGCTGTATCTGTCCATATTTCCCTTAGCCTTTCTGTGATTTGGCTGCCTTGGGTATCCTCTATCTCAAAAATCCAATTGTCAAAACCCAAATCATAATACATCTGTCCTTTGATGGTATCTTCAGGTTGTCGAAGGTAAAAGAATGAAGTATCGTTTACAGCAGCAATAATAGGGGAATGACACTCGAAACTCAAGACTGCAAGCGCTTTGGCATATACCGAAGCTGCCTCATCAGGCAGCCAATAGCCTCGTTTAATAACGTTGGGTTTCACGTCTTCCGGTAGCGGATCGATAAGCAATTCGTCCATAATCTCTACCTGGTAGGTCATTTCGGGGCACACTAACACTTTATTTCCCGTTTCCCTGACATAGGCAATTATTGCCTCCCGTAATTTTGCGTGATCCTCCTCCTTTTTTAGCGCATTGACCGATTCGACCTCCGCAATTTTGGCGTCAGACCAGCCGTTGTTGTTAGGGTTGAATTTGTGGTAAGGTGTAAAGCGAAGCCTGGGGATAGCACAGATAAATTTCTTATCCTCAAGTCCGTTATCCTCCAAAAACTTGGTTCCCAAGTCATCATTTCGAATTGTCATGTAAAAAGTGGCATCGGGAGCAAATTGAACATGATTTCCCTCAATACCTACTTTTCTGAGATGGTCAATCGAAAACGTTTCCCTTGTGTAAATGAATGCTGCTTTTTTAAGAATATCTGTGTGGTATTCACTAGGATTCTGCAAAGTGGTCCCGAAAACGCCAAAGGGCTTGTCAGTGTTTTTAATCCAAAACGATAAATTGTCCGCCCCAACTA
>JBGTDF010000097.1:0-11151 GCA_041748455.1 Planktosalinus sp. | reverse complement strand
TGCTCGATCATGAAACTGCGCTAATTGAAGAACGGATTTCCAGGGAGAAACACCCCAATAAATTATTTTTCAGTTATGCAAATACCGTGGCAACTATTGATTTTGCTAAAAAATATAAAGGTCATGGCTGGTTGGGAATTCGTTTTCAGTCAAAACCTAAAGAAGAATATAGTGAAATCATCATTCACGTTCAGTTTCACGAGTCGAATGCAGCCTTACAACAAATTACCTTGGGAATAATGGGGGTAAATTTAATTTATGGTGCATTTTATCAGTATGATAACCCTAAACAATTTCTCAGGAATCTCTATGACCATATTTCTATGGACAAGATAGAAATAGATACTATTAATTTCACAGGACCATTATTTGAACAAGTGGATAACCGTTTAATGAGTTTGCAACTGGTAAAAAATAACATGACACAAGCTGTAATGTTTTCCCCAAAAGGGAATATGATTCTCCCTGCCAGTATTCTTTATAAAAAAAATATTCTTACGCTTCGCGGAAGCTTTAGGCCTGTAACTAAAGTGAACATGAGTATGTATGAAAAATCTCTTGAGCTTTTCCTAAGAGAAGATAAAGTAAAGGAAGAAAACACAGTGGTTATTTTTGAAATGACCCTATCAAACTTAAAAGCAGAAGGGGAAATTGATGAAAGGGATTTTTTAGAACGCGCAGATTTATTATGTGCATTAGGGCATACAGTTATGATATCCAATTTGCAGGAATATTATAAAGTTGTGGAATATTTTTCAGTACACACTAAGGAAAGAATGGGACTGACGATGGGAATTAATACTTTTATTGAGATTTTTGATGAAAAATATTACAGACATCTTAGCGGTGGTATTTTAGAAGCATTTGGAAAATTATTTTTCAGGGATCTTAAAATATATTTATACCCGCTTAAAGACAAAGAAACCGGAAAAATCACTACAAGTAAAAATTTAAAAGTGCACCCCAGAATGAAGGAATTGTACAAGTTTTTTAAAGACAATGGCAGGGTTGTCGATATTACAGACTATGAGCCATCTCTTCTTGATATAGACTCGCGGGAAGCTTTTGAAATGATTTCCACCGGAAAAACAGGATGGGAAAACATGTTGCCGGAAGAAACCACGGCCTTAATTAAAGATAAAAATTTGTTTCAAAGATAAAAATATGTTAAGCAGATTATAAATTATTAGTGAATAATTAAAAAAAAATGCTCTTTAACAAAAAGTTATAAAAATTATATTCTTTTAATTGTAATTTTATTCTACAAACAAAAAACATTAACCATGAAAAACTTATTTTTAATTTTAACAGTACTAGCGATTGGTTTTACCAGTTGTGAAAACCAAAACAAAGATTTATCAAATCAATTTGATAAATTACAACAAGAGAATGACAGTATATACCAAATGCACAGCGAGCTTAAACAACATCACGCCATGCTTATGGAAGAACATCAAATGACTTCTCAACAAATGCAAGGAGTAGTTCTAGAAGATTCTACTTGGCTTGAGAATATTGCTAAGCAAGAAGTTGTGCTTAAAAATCACGAGGCTCAAATAGCTCAACACGAGCAATTACTGAAAGGTCATCAAGATTTAAAAGGTAGTTTTGCTAACCTTACTGCAGAAGAGATGGAAGCACAAATATCTGAAATGAGGGAAGATCTGGATGAAATTAGAAAAGATCATAACTCTATGGAGAATGAGCATGATGAGATCAAGAAAGATTTAGAGAAAATCAAGGAAAACCTTGCAAAACAAATGAGTAAAAATAGAGAAGGTCAAACATCAAGCTAGTTATTCACATTACCCATTTTAATCTTATTAAAAAAGGATTTAGCTGTGAAAAGTTAAATCCTTTTTTTTTACTATTACTGGAAATCAAAAACCAATTAGAATGGAATAGTTTGTGTTTAATTTAAGATAACATTTTAAATTTATGCTTGTCGAATATTTATTTTTGTAAGAACAATAGATACTAATAATCAAAAAAACCAATTATGAATAAATTTTTCAGGGTACTACTTGCAGGATGGGGTGCAAAAAAGTTTGGTGGTGGCTGCATCGGAACAATCTTAGTTTTTGTTTTAATTTATTTTTTGTTGGGACAGTGTAGTTAATTTCTATAAAGTAAATTCCATTAAAAAATATTGTTTATACTTTTTATAAATTTATAAAACAATTTGAATAAAAAACATGTACTTTTACATTCTTAAATGTCTGTAAAGAAACTGTTTGAATGAAAAGAAAAAAAAGTACTTTGCACATGCCCATTCTATCGTGGGATATCTATTCCGTGTTTTTAAAAGAACACGCCTCAAAACATAAACTCGAATTCGACTCAAAAGCACTCGAGATTTTCCATAACAAATATAACTGGAAGGTCAATGTCCCGGAGCTCTTGGAACAAAATCGATATGATGCACTTGTTTTAACAGATTCAAAACAAGAGATTCAATGGGTAAATGATGGGTTTAACAAAATGACAGGATATTCCACAAAATATGCCATTGGAAAAAAGCCAAACTTTTTACAGGGAAAAGAAACATCTGTCAAAAATATTAAATCTTTCCGCGAAAACTTAAATAAAGGTGTTCCATTTGAACAAACCCTAATCAACTACAGAAAGAATGGTGATGTATATCGTTGTAAGATAAAAATATATCCATTATCTGATTATAACAATACCATTACACATTATTTAGCTCTTGAGAACGAACTAGAAATGGCCGGTTAGTATTGATTCTTTAACTTAAAGTGCTTTCGGGGGTATAAATCCGGTTGAATATTATCTTACCAGTTTACGGTACTTAATCCTTTTTGGCATCAGGTCACCACCCAAACGTTTCTTCTTATTTTCCTCATAATCGCTAAAACTACCTTCAAAGAAATACACTTCACTATTTCCTTCAAAAGCCAGTATGTGCGTACATATCCTGTCTAAAAACCAACGGTCGTGAGATATTACCACTGCACATCCTGCAAAGTTTTCCAAACCTTCCTCCAGTGCCCTTAGCGTGTTTACATCTAAGTCATTAGTAGGCTCATCGAGCAAAAGCACATTACCTTCTTCTTTTAGGGTCATGGCCAAATGCAAACGGTTGCGCTCCCCCCCGGATAGTGTGGAAACCTTTTTATTTTGCTCGCTTCCGCCAAAATTAAACCGGCTTAAATATGCCCTTGAATTCACCTGTCTGCCGCCCATCATAATGAGTTCCTGACTGTCGCAAAAATTTTCCCAGATGGTTTTATTAAGGTCAATATTTGAATGGGCTTGGTCTACATAAGCAATCTTAACGGTCTCCCCTACTTTAAACTCACCGTTATCTGGTTTTTCTTCCCCCATAATCATCCTGAAAATGGTCGTTTTACCTGCTCCGTTTGGACCGATAACACCAACAATTCCTGCTTGAGGAAGGCTAAAATTTAGATTGTCATATAAAAGTTTATCGTCATATCCTTTACTTACTCCAATAGCATCAATAACGTTTGTGCCCAGACGAGGTCCGTTAGGAATGTATATTTCGAGATTTTCATCCAGCTGTTTCTGATCCTGACTTAAAAGTTTGTCATAATTCTGCAAACGTGCCTTTTGTTTAGACTGTCTCCCTTTTGGTGCCATACGCACCCATTCTAATTCGCGTTCTAAAGTCTTCTGACGCTTGGAAGCGGTTTTGCTTTCCTGTGCAAGTCTTTTTGCTTTTTGATCCAGCCATGAGGAATAATTTCCTTTCCATGGAATACCCTCCCCCCTGTCCAGTTCCAATATCCATCCGGCAACATTGTCTAAGAAATATCTATCGTGGGTTACTGCTATTACCGTTCCTTTATACTCTGATAAATGGTGCTCTAACCAGTGAACACTCTCTGCATCTAAATGGTTAGTAGGCTCATCGAGAAGCAATACATCAGGCTCTTGTAAAAGTAAGCGGCAAAGCGCCACACGACGTCTTTCCCCGCCGGATAGAACTCCTATTTTTTTATCACTCTCCGGTGTACGTAAAGCGTCCATAGCAATTTCCAGTTTGGTATCCAGCTCCCAGGCATTGGTAGCATCAATTTTATCCTGCAATTCTGCCTGACGGTTCATCAACTTGTCCATTTTATCGGCATCTGAATAGATTTCCTCTAATCCAAACATATCGTTGATTTTGTTGTACTCGTCCAGAATGGCAACGGTTTCAGCAACGCCTTCTTTTACAATTTCCAAAACTGTTTTTTCAGGATCCAGTTGCGGGTCTTGTTCCAGATATCCTACTGAATATCCCGGGGCAAAAACCACATCTCCTTGATAATTTTTATCAACACCTGCAATAATTTTTAATAAAGAAGATTTTCCGGATCCGTTAAGACCAAGAATACCAATCTTTGCCCCATAGAAAAAACTAAGGTATATTTTTTTTAGGATTGGAGATTGTAATCCGGGATAGGTTTTGGAAACCCCGGACATAGAAAAAATTACTTTTTTATCGTCAGACATGATTTAGATTTTAGATATTAGATATTAGATTTGAGACCTCTTTTTATGGTTTCATACTACGAGTTTGTTTAGGTTTTCATAGACTTGCTATCGACAAACAAATTCGATTAACTCGTGCCTTACTAGTATTCACTTAATTTAAAACTTTTAACTTTTAACAATATATTTTGAACTTGAAACCTGAAACTTGAAACTTGAAACTCCTAAACCCTTCCCTTTAAGGCATTAAAAACCCAGGCAATTGCAAAAAAACCAATGCCTACAGAGGCAAAGCCCCATCCGGCTACGTCATCATAGCGAAATGCACCCAGTAATATCAAACCAAACCCCACTATCATCATAACAAAAGTGGCCCAAGCCAGTATAGTATTTTTATTCATTCCCATAATTAGTATATTTATAATCTGTAAATTCGTTTCTATTCTATATTCTTCCCGTACGTATCTACAAAAATTAGGAAGACAAATATCGGGAATTTATACGGACTTTCCATTTCAATCTTAGCTTGTTTTTTGACACAAAACCATTTGGTTTTAGCATTTTTGATTAACATGAGAACCGGCATAAGCTATTTAAAGAATTTATTTCTTAAAATATAAATAGCTTTACTCATTAGGTTGTTATTTGTATTTTAGCCGAAAGAAATTAAACTATGGATCTTAACTTCAATAAAAACGAAGACCACAATAAATTATTAACCTCTGATTTACGCCAAAGACTTACAATAGTAAAACAAGGGGGTGGTACAAAAAGTATTGAAAAACACCATGAAAAAGGCAAGTTAACTGCACGGGAGCGTATAAAATATTTATTGGACGAAAAAAAGCCCAATATAGAAATTGGTGCTTTTGCAGGGGAAGGAATGTATGAAGAACATGGAGGTTGCCCCAGTGGTGGTGTGGTTGTCAAAATAGGGTTTGTAAAAGGTAAACAATGTATAGTCGTCGCAAACGATGCCACTGTAAAAGCAGGTGCGTGGTTTCCGATAACGGCAAAGAAAAACTTAAGGGCACAGGAAATTGCCATTGAAAATAAACTTCCCATCATTTATCTTGTGGACAGTGCAGGTGTTTATTTACCTATGCAGGAAGAAATTTTTCCGGACAAGGAACATTTCGGCCGCATTTTCAGGAACAATGCGGTAATGAGCAGTATGGGAATCACACAGATTGCGGCCGTAATGGGAAGTTGTGTAGCAGGAGGTGCTTATTTACCCATAATGAGTGATGAGGCGTTAATTGTGGATAAAACTGGAAGTATTTTCCTTGCCGGAAGCTATCTTGTAAAGGCTGCCATAGGCGAAACCATCGATAACGAAACCCTGGGTGGTGCCACTACGCATTGCGAAATAAGTGGTGTCACAGATTATAAAGCAAAGGATGACAAAGACGCTTTGGACAAGATTAAAAAGATTATCGATAAAATAGGCGATTTTGATAAAGCAGGTTTCAATAGAATAAAAGCGACAAAACCCAAAGAAAATCCGCAGGACATTTTTGGGATTATCCCTCGTTCCAGGGCAGATCAATATGATATGCTGGAAATCATTCATCGCCTGGTAGATGATTCTGAATTTGAACAATACAAAGAAGGATATGGGAAAACCATACTCACCGGTTATGCGCGCATCGATGGTTGGGCCGTGGGAATTGTTGCAAACCAGCGTAAACTTGTTAAAACCACTAAAGGTGAAATGCAATTTGGCGGGGTTATCTACAGCGACAGCGCAGACAAAGCCACCCGTTTTATTGCCAATTGTAACCAAAAGAAAATTCCTTTGGTATTCCTGCAGGATGTAACCGGCTTTATGGTAGGAAGTAAAAGCGAGCACGGAGGTATCATAAAAGATGGCGCAAAAATGGTTAGTGCAGTAAGTAATTCAGTAGTTCCTAAATTTACTGTGATTATAGGAAATTCTTACGGTGCCGGAAATTATGCGATGTGCGGAAAAGCTTATGATCCTAGGCTTATTGTTGCTTGGCCCAGCGCTGAACTTGCCGTAATGAGCGGCAATAGTGCTGCCAAAGTATTGTTACAAATAGAAACTGCATCTTTAAAGAAAAAAGGGGAAGTTATAACGCCTGAAGTTGAAAAAGAACTCTATGACCGCATCAAAGCACGGTATGACGAGCAGATATCCCCTTATTATGCAGCTGCAAGAATATGGACAGATGCCGTAATTGATCCTCTCGATACAAGAACGTGGATTAGTATGGGCATCGAGGCTGCAAATCATGCACCTATAGAAAAACCTTTTAATTTAGGGGTAATACAAACCTAATAGTCCATTCCGGATTCATTAAAGGAATTACTTTACAATTAGTATTTCGGTTTGTCTTCCATTGACATACCGGAATCCGTTTTCACCATAAAATCCCGCTTCTTCCAGCATGATGCGAATATCCTTATTCCATTCTTCCAAAAACACGGTAGTATTAAGTTCGATGGCATATACAGTATTCCGGAATAAAGGATAATCCCCTGCAAAAGGAACGCCCCCCTGAGAATCCCACATTCCTATGGTTGGACCGGCAGAATGCCCGTAAGTTCCTAAAGGATGGGTATAAATCGATGGGCGCAAACCTACTGCTTTGGAATCAGAAAGGGATTTTAATAATATTTCATTGCCGGTTTTTCCTTCTGTAAAATTAGAAGTTAAAAAATCCTGTACCTGATTTCCTTTCGCGAAAGCGTCATGTAAAAATTTAGGTATTTCTGTCTCCTCCGGAAGCAACACATAGGCAAGTTGCTGACAATCTGTATGCAAGCCAACGTAAACAATACCAAAATCACAATGTAACAAATCACCCGGCTGAATTATCTGATCACCATATCCGGCTGAAAATGCTTCTATGTGGTCTTTTAATTTTTCTTCCTTTCGCTGAATATCCACCGTGGGATGAAACCAGGTTTCCAGGCCAAGATCTGTTACTTTTTGGCGCATCCACCATACCACATCTTCGGTAGTGGTAACTCCGGGGGTAATAACTTTTTTGGAAAAAGCTTCCTTGATGATACCATGGGTTATTTCAACCAAAGTATTGTAAAGCGCCATTTCCTTTGCCGTTCGGGTTTCAATCCAGGCGATTGCGAGATTTTCTGCAGAAACCACACGCTCTTTAAGGTTTTCAGGAAGTGCCTGTATAAATTCGTCATAATCTGTTTTCACAATACCATCGGCAATGCCCTCGTGTTTGGAAAAGTTAATTCCTATTTTTTGTGGATTGCGCTCCTGAATTATTTCAGTTAACCGTTGCCATTGGTCCGGTTGCTGTTCAGGGTTCCAAGCTGATTTTATATTTTCGCCCACATCATACCTTGCTATTGCTAATTTTTCGATAGTGTTTTCAGCTTTATTCCTGTAAAAAAACCAAAATTGTCCTGCGTCTGGCATTTAGCCAGGTTGCCGGCAACATAGTTTGCATTACAGGATCTTCGTTATATTCCCGGGAAATAAGGACCCACATGTCAATTTCTGTTTTGTCCATTAAACCGGGCAGTATATTGTCAAAACGATCCCCTAAAATTTCATCTTTTAAAGCAGCCCTGTCTCTTTCAGAAAGGATTTGAGAATGAGAAATTTGCGATAAAGAAAGTGCTAAGAGTACTAATACATATTTCATTTTACGGCTTTATAATATTATTAAAAGGTAGTAAATTATTATTTTTTAGTTCTGATTTTCTTGTAAGAACTAAGCTATACATCAAAAAACAATTTATGTTTTGTTTCCTCCCTGTTAATTTTACCTGTAGTGGTATAAATTAGTTCTTTTATAAAATAAATTTCTTTTGGTTTTTCATAAGGATGTAGTCCCACATAATCAATTTCGGGAAAAGTATCTTCATTTCCTTCAATGATAAGAATTACTTTTTCCCCAAGGGAAGTATCCGGCAAGGAAGAAATAAAATATGGTGCATCGATAACTAAAGCCAAAACCTGTTCTACCTGCTCAGGATGTACCTTATGACCCGCACTGTTAATAACAAAGTCTGCACGGCCCAGCCATTGAAAACGGGTTTTGGAAATAAGGTGGACAACATCGTTGGTAACTACTTTATTTTTGGAAATAGAAGGTGCTGTTATTAGTAAACAATTTCGGTTATCCAAAGCAAAACTTACCCCCGGAAGTGCTTCATACACGTCCTGATTATTTTCTGTTTCTTCGCGATGATTTAGTTTTTTTATGGCTATATGGGTAATGGTTTCCGTCATCCCATAGGTTGCAAAAATTTCCGAAGGAATATGCTGTAACTCCTTTTCCAAAACTGCAGAAACCGGCGCTCCCCCCACAATTATTTTTTTTACGCGATGCAATTCCTTTAAGGAGTGTTGCACCTGCAAAGGCACCATAGCCGTAAAATCATATTCTTTCCTGGTTTGCAGAAGAGGTTGTTTGTTTGGCATAACCACATCGAGATGCCAGCCTAAAGTCATTGCACGAACTACCATCAATTTTCCGGCGATATAGTTGGTAGAAAGGCAGAGTAATGCTTTTGTGCCCGGTGG
This sequence comes from Planktosalinus sp., assembly GCA_041748455.1. Classification (GTDB taxonomy): domain Bacteria; phylum Bacteroidota; class Bacteroidia; order Flavobacteriales; family Flavobacteriaceae; genus Planktosalinus. Next base: position 2,165 of record JBGTDF010000097.1, on the reverse strand, counting down.
CAGGTTAAAATATTCCCCTGTTGCTTTGGCACTTGCCATCATTTTAGTTTTGTCTAAAGGCAAGGTTTTTGGGCTACCGGTAGTACCTGAAGTACTTACAAGAAGTGTTTCCTTGGGATAAAGCCATTCCAGTATAAATTCGGCGAGTAGTTTTTCTTCTGCATCGCCTTCCATCTGGATTGCTTCTGCAAGATTGATAAGTTTGGGTAAAGAATATGCCTTGTCATTCAGCTTAAATTCAGGGTGTATATATAACCAGGGTTCTTCCATTATAACATTTTATCTATAGCGTTCTCATGAATTTCTTCGGAAACTGTAATGGGCTTTTCTACTTTTCCGAAAAGTTTCTCACCCCAGTTGGTCCATTTGTATTTACGTGCCATAATATACAGAAAGATAGGATATATTACCAATACCGGAAAAAGGACATCAACCCCAGCCGAGGGTTCTGAAATATCCTTTAAAACTGAATTCGTCTGAAATACCGTCCAATCTGCCGTTACAAGCAATGCCGCAATAAGGTTATTTCCGGCGTGAAAACCCAAAGCAAGTTCCAGGCCTTCATCCATAAGGGTCATAATCCCTAAAAGAAACCCAGTGCCTATATAGTAAACCATAATCATAGGACCAAGTTTATCTACCTCAGGATTTGCAATATGTAAAAGACCAAAGGTAACAGAGGTCAGTACTAATGGAAGCCATCTGTTTCTGGCCAAAACACCAATTCCCTGCATCAAATATCCCCTGAAGAGATATTCCTCCATACTGGTTTGCAGCGGTATCAAAAGGATGGCAATAATTGCTAAAATTAAAAATGGCATCACCTGAAATTGCACCACATAATCCTGCGGATTGGAATAATAATCTATCCCGGTCACGATAATGGTGAAAATCGCTATTAAGCCAAACCCAAACCAAAAGCGGCCCCAGTCTATTTTTTTTCTGCTGGTTGTAGCTTCCACTATAGGTTGTTTATGCAAAAACTTATAAATAAGCAACAACGCCACTAACCCCACCACAAAAGAAAGCAGCATTAAAAACAGGGTAAGGTTTGAGTCAAGGATGGTCATTAATTTTGAAGTATCCGCAAGATCTTCAAAAGAACCTCCTTCTTGAATTACCTTGAAAGTTGCGGCACCTAAAAAGGGAATAGAACCTATTTGTGTTGCAATAAATACAATCACAACCCCTACTGCATATCGCCACCATTCGTGACGTGATTTAAAAGCTTTTTCTATAAACATAGTTAATGGTATTACAGTTAATGTTGCCCGTCGACTTCGCTCAGGGACCGGTTAATGATTTAATGAAATTTTCTATTTGAACTTTTCTCTTTTCTATTCTCTCTTTTCTTTATTCTATATTCTATATTCTCTTTTCTAATATTCTCTTTTCTAATATTCCCACTTTAAATCCGGATTATATCTCAAAGTTCCTTGTACTACTTCTAAAGGCGATTCTATGTTGTTGGTATATAATCCTCCCGTTCCCAAGCCCTGCGGCAAGATACTATTTTTTGTGAAGGTATATTGTGCAATCGCATTCAACCCTACATTACTTTCCAATGCGGATGTCATCCACCAGCCACAATTTTGATTTTCAGCAATTTCTATCCATGTATCGCTTCCGCGAAAGCCACCTACTAAGCTTGGCTTTAAAATGAGGTACTGGGGTTGTATAGTTTTTACCAGTTCCTGCTTTTTTGTTACATCAAAAACCCCAATCAATTCTTCATCCAGAGCAATGGGAAAAGGCGTTTGCTCACATAAACGGGCCATTTCCTGCCATTGCCCGGCCATAATAGGTTGTTCAATAGAATGTAGTTGTAAATCAGAAAGTATTTTAAGTTTTTCCAAAGCTTCTTCCGGTGCAAAAGCGCCATTGGCATCCACGCGCAATTCTATATCCCGGGGTGTAAATTCTTTTCTTATGGATTGTAAAAGCTCGATTTCAGAAGCAAAATCTATCGCCCCAATTTTCATTTTGATACATGTAAAACCTTGGGCTATTTTTTCGGCAATTTGGGTCTTCATAAAACCCTTCTCCCCCATCCATAAAAGTCCGTTAATGGGAATGCTTTTTTGTCCCCGGGTAAATTCTGAAGAAAATAAAACAAAAGGGTCTTCCGCTTTTAGCGATTTAAATGCAGTTTCCAGACCAAATTG
>JBGTDF010000096.1:0-3755 GCA_041748455.1 Planktosalinus sp. | reverse complement strand
GTGACCGATAGCGAAATAGTACCGCGAGGGAAAGGTGAAAAGAACCCCCGATGGGGAGTGAAATAGAACACGAAACCGTCAGCTAACAAGCAGTGGGAGGTCATAGGAACTGACCGCGTGCCTGTTGAAGAATGAGCCGGCGACTTATAGGAAGTGGCTGGGGTAAGGAGTTGAATCCGGAGCCCAAGCGAAAGCGAGTCTGAATAGGGCTATCAATTAAGTCACTTCGTATGGACCCGAACCCGGGTGATCTCACCATGACCAGGATGAAACTTGGGTCACACTAAGTGGAGGTTATCATCACATTGAAAGGCCTCCCTGAGCGGTAACGCTCATGTAAAAATCTGGCTATATCGGCGAACCCTTGGAACTTCAAATTCTGTGGGAATCCCGAGGGAAGTCTTACAGTTTTAAGCTTTTTTTGGACTTGTCTTTTTTTTTTTTAATAAAAAAAGGCATTAAAAATAAAGTTTTTTCATTAAATATTTGTTTTCTATGAAATCTCTGTAATGACCCCGTAACGACTGACTCGAAAGAGGAGAGTTTAAGAGTTTTCTTAAGCTAATACGCCAGCACTACACAGTCCAAAAGAAATAAGCCAGAAAAATCAAGTTCCCTTCTAGGGCGGCTATTCCACAGAAAGATTAAATAAAAAAAATAAGGAGAGAACAAACATGACTTTAAAAGTAACAGGACCTTGGATAGCGGGCTTTACAGATGCTGAAGGAAGTTTCAGTATCTATATCTCTACGACAGAACAATACTTTGGTGTTAGTTTTACGTTCTATATTTCTCAAAAAGATACAGAACCTTTGATTAAATGTCGAGAGTTTTTAGAAAAATATCGAAAGCGAGATCCAACTTTAGATGACACAGAAATACCAGAAATCAAACCAGCAAATGGAACTATGGATCTAAAAATTAAGCTACACAATATTCTTCTAAAAGTCATTCGACCTTTCTTTGAAGAATTTCCGTTATTATCTTCAAAATGGCAAGATTATCAGCTTTTCTTTGCTGCTCTTGACATTCATTTAAATAATCAAATTTCTAAACACGTTCGAATTCTTTATATTGCTCACATTATGTTTGCTATGAACACTGAAGGTAAACAGAGAAAGAACTTATTAACTTACTACGAAAATTTGGTTAAACCTCTGTTTGACAATGTGCAGGAATGGCAAAACGCTTGTGTAGCAGCTAAAGAAATAGTAAAAAAATTTCTTTTAAAACCGTATCCGTCTTTAAGCTTTGCATATATTGCTAAAGACTATTTTCTTGGACTTGTTATGGGTGATGGTAGCTTCCACGCTGATTTTGACTGTCGCGAAGGACGAATTGCAACAATTCGTAAAAGTTTAAGTATTTCTTTGATTAAAACTGATAGAAATGAAAAGTTGTTAGATGCAATTGCCAAAGATTTTAAGACGGCTTGGACAAAACGACCATCTGAAAAATCTCGTCATTCGTTTACAATTGAGCGAAGTCATGAAATCAATAAAGTTTTTCAACCTTTCTTCTTGCAAAATGCAGAGAAACTTTCACTTTTTAGTAGAAGACACGTTGAAATCTGGGTAAAAGTTGATAGATTGTTTGAACTCTTTGGGGGTGATTTAACAAATCCCGAGACAAAGTCAGAAATTAAGGCGTTATTAATTGAAATTTATAATGTGCATGGTGGAACATACCGCAGATATTCTCAGGAGCAAATCCTGATTAGATTCCAACAAGACTGGAATTTTTAAACTTGGCTAAGTTTCTTATGTAGTTGAAGGTATAGTCTAATTTAACAAGAAATTGTTAAGAAAATTGCCGAACCGACCGATGTTGAAAAATCGGCGGATGAGTTGTGGTGAGCGGAGAAATTCCAATCGAACTCGGAGCTAGCTGGTTCTCCCCGAAATGCGTTGAGGCGCAGCGGCCACGAGAAAAAGAGCTGTCTAGTGGTAAAGCACTGTTTAGACGCGGGCCGCGAAAGCGGTACCAAGTCTTGGCAAACTCAGAATACTAGGCATAGCTTTCCGTGAGCCAGTGAGACGGTGGGGGATAAGCTTCATCGTCAAGAGGGAAACAGCCCAGATCACCAGCTAAGGCCCCAAAATGGCCGCTAAGTGGAAAAGGATGTGAGAATGCGGAAACAACCAGGAGGTTTGCTTAGAAGCAGCAACTCCTTTAAAGAGTGCGTAATAGCTCACTGGTCAAGCGTTGTTGCGCCGATAATGCCCGGGACTAAGCGGCCTGCCGAAGCTGTGAGATTATAAAAATCGGTAGGGGAGCGTTCTGCTTAGGGTGAAGCTTTTACGTCAGTAGAGGTGGACAAAGCAGAAGTGAGAATAAGTCAATTGTTCTCACTGTAATAAATTGGGTGAATTGCAAGAAAAACTGTATCAAAACACTTTGCTACTAAAAATCATTTATCTTTACTTGAAATTATTAATTGAAAGTGATTGAAAAACACAAGCAAAGACTGTAATCCTATTCTTTTTTTCGAAAAAAAAGTTTTGCTTGGGTAGTAAGAACACAAAAGATCACCAGTGTTTAAAAAAGTTAACTTGCAGCGAAATTTACTAAAAAGTAAAAACGTTCAACGACTAGGGGTGAAATAACCCCCACGAGTGCCCAACAACGGAATTGGAACTTGTTTTACCGTTGATGACATAGTCTGAACTTTAAGGAAACTTAAAGAAAGAAAGAGATTAAATGCTCTTTCCTCACTTTGCGTTTTTAGCTATGCTTGAAATCCAACATGTGGGGGTCAACAATTTATTTTTTCCACAATAAAAAAATATAGAAATCAAAATTACATCAAAACTACTATGCAACAAATTATTTCTGTAAATTCGTACGTGATGTCAGACAATACAGCTTTAGGTTTTTTTGATACCGATGGCTCAATTTTGATTAACACCGATTACCGATCATATAAATCAGGAAAAACGAGTTTAGGCTACAAAGTGATTTATTTTTTAGGTCAATCTTTATCTAAAAAAGACATAGTTGAAAAATTTGCTCAAAAGTTTGGTGGTAAAACATTGATAGATAAAGCGTCAAGTGAGTTTCGAGTTAATCAAATTACACAGGTTGGAGACAGAGTGCGCCAATTTTTATTAAACAATAATCCGAAACACCCATACCGACTACGTGATTATTTAATCTCCGAACAAATTACAGTGCTTTTAAAAGCTGAACAAAACAAAGTAAGTCAAATCATAATAGCTTATCTAGTTAAATATAAAAGTTTGTTTGTTACTCAAGGTGGTGGCGATGAATATTTCAAGAAATGTTGTACACATATTCAAGCAATTATGACTGAAATTAAACAAGGTATAGCGGTTTCTCAAAACATGATAGTTAAAATTGAAGAAAATCTAGCTACTCATATTAAAAAACTAGCTACAATTAAACTTTCAAACGATTACGTTTTAGGTGCACACTATGGAGATGGTTCGTTTTATGTTAGTCTTTCATGGAAACCAACACTAAAAGCGCATCGTTTACGTTGTGAGCCTGAATGGGCAATAAGTGGTGATGATCAAACATATTGTCAAGCTTTTGCAAACAGTTTTAATGGTCGAACAAGCCCAGTCGATAAGAAAAGGCAGCACAAATTCGTATTGACTGGCGTGAAAAAATGTATTTTAGTTTTAGATTTGTTTGATAAAGCGCCATGGATGACTGCATACAAGTTTTATCAATACGAGCGCTGGAAACAATCTATCTATTTAATACACAAACAACAACATTTCAGTGAGCAA
>JBGTDF010000095.1:0-2487 GCA_041748455.1 Planktosalinus sp. | reverse complement strand
GAACTTGAAAAAGACATTGCGTATAGTCCACTCTTCAAGATGGGCCTTTCGTATACACCACAGGAAAAATTCACCTTTCGAACCGGGTACAATCTCAATCCCAACGCAGCCTTTTTTGGTATTGGCTTTCTTCATAAAAGCTTCCAAATCAATTATGCTTTTGAGTATAAAATGGAAATGGGCATGAGCAATCAAGCCTCGTTGGCATATACGTTTTCGAACGAGTAATGAAGAGGGTCGCAACCATATTGCTCTTGTTGTATGCGTCAAACCTTTTAGCACAAGACTATCCCAGAAAAAACATTGATGTCCAAAAACTGACAGACGAATTGCTCGCCCAAGACCTCGACATCAACTATGAGGAGTTGTATGAAAACCTGTTGCAGATTTTATCAAACCCACTATCAATCAATATAGCGACAGAAGAGGATTTTCGCTTTTTGAATATCCTTACCGAAACACAACTGCAAAACTTATTGAACTACAGGAAAGAACAAGGGGGTTTCACGTCTATTTATGAACTCCAAAGCATTGATGAATTTGACCTACAAACCATCCAGCGTTTTGCACCGTTTGTTGTCGTCAAAACCAATCAACTCAAAACAAGTTTCCTGAAAAGTATTGCATCGCGCCAAAACACCTATCTCATTCTTCGGTGTGATTATACCCTTCAGGAGAAAAAAGGATTTACCACCGAAGTTGATTCAGCTAGTAAATTTTTAGGATCGCAACCGCGCATCTATACACGTTTTCGCAGCAGTAAACCCGGTGACTACAGCATCGGTTTTACCCTTGAAAAAGATGCAGGGGAAGCCATGCTGTGGCGTCCGAAAAACCAATATTATGGTTTTGATTATTCATCTTTTCATATTCAAGTCCAAAATAAAGGCCGTATAAAAAATTTAATAGTTGGGGATTTTCAAGGCCAATTTGGCCAGGGACTTTTGTTGGGTGGTTTTTTTGGATTTGGTAAAGGGGCAGAAACCATTACCACAACACGAAGAAGTTCCATTGGTTTTATCACGTATACATCGGTTCACGAAAGTGGGATGCTGCGCGGGGCAGCGGTCACCCTTCAGGCAAACCAATACATCGACTTTTCGGTATTTTATTCACAAAAAAGAAAAGATGCAAGATTGAACCTGGAAGATGAGGATGCACAAATCACTTCATTCCAAACCACCGGGCTCCACCGCAATGAAAAAGAATTGGCTACCCGCAATAAAATCATGGAATCCAATTATGGCATAGTCGCCAACTTCCAGTATAAAAAACTCAATGGTGGCATTATCATGAATGGAACATCCTTTGAAAACCGCGTTCAAAAATCAAAATCTGTTTATAACCAATTTACATTTGAGGGAATCCAAAACAATAATGTAGGCGGGTTCGCTACGTATTCATTCAACAACTTCAACTTCTTTGGTGAAGTAGCGAAATCATTGAATGGAGGTTGGGGTGGTGTGGCCGGGGTGTTGGGTAGCCTTACAGACAAAATAGATATCTCGTTGCTGTTTCGAAAATACGATCCCAATTTTTATAGTTTTTATTCAAACGCATTTGGTGAGTCGAGCTTGCCCCAGAACGAATCAGGCATGTATTGGGGATGGAAATACACAGCGAACAGGAAATTATCTGTCGCGGGGTATCTTGACTTGTTTAGTTTCAAATGGCTTCGCTATCGAAGTTATGCACCTTCCGTTGGGCATGAGTGGTTGCTGCGGTTGAATTATTCACTGAACAAAAAATCGTTATTCTACTTTCAGTATAAGGAAGAACAAAAGGTCATGAATATTTCGGGTGATACAAACCTCTATTACACCACGGCTGGGATTAAACGAAGTGCGTTAATAAATCTTAGCTATTCACTGGCAGACAACCTTCAAATGAAAACACGGGCACAAGCAAGCGCGTACCGGTTCAACAAAAATTCCTCACAGGGTATTGCCATCATGCAGGATGTGGATTGGAAACTAAACAAATTGGGGATCACTGGTCGCTATGCATTGTTTCAAACCGATGATTATAACAATCGGCAATACACCTATGAACGGGATGCGTACCTGGCCTATTCCTTTCCCGCCTATTATGGAAAAGGTGTGCGCACCTATTTGATGCTTGAGTATAGCCTCAACAAACATGTAAGCCTTTGGCTGAGGCTCAGTCAAACCCGATATTTGAACCAGGAAACAATCGGCTCGGGGGTTGATACCATTGAAGGAAACCAGCGAAATGATATACGCTTTCAGTTGGTGCTAAGGCCTTAAGCCTTTTTATTTATCTTGCTGCCCTATGCACGGAATGAAAATGATAACACCCGAAATCCTGCTTCTTCTATGTATTGGTGGGATTGCCTTTATTTTGATTTTTAAGGCAATTTTTAAGAAAAAGAGGTAATTCCGGGGAAATATATCCTCAATTTCCGACCAAGGTTATTTTTATTCGTCCGGTTCGTTTCTTAATTTCAACATCCCAATGTTATTTGCA